>JAYSOO010000020.1:0-13847 GCA_043722755.1 Candidatus Parcubacteria bacterium | reverse complement strand
CTGCATCTCTTCGAACCTTAGGTGCATGTTTGTTTATTGTGTATGCCATGTTTTTGATTGTATATTGATGGGTGTTTCCAAGCTAGTGAACCATTACGAATACTTTGACAAATGTCAAAGATAGTATACAATAAAAGTAATCCATTATTGGAGGGGGATGACCCGTATGGGCATCGCAAAAACAACCTAAAAATGGGTTGTTTTTGTTTTACTAGACAAACCTTTGTCCAAAATCTTTTGTTTTGCCATTTTCATCACATACGTATTTGTCTATAATCATATCTGATAATTGCTTTACAAAGTTATTTTTCATTCCTCCTTCAATGTTAGTATTTGAGTTAAGTATATTAAATTTTACAGATAAAGATAGTATATCTGCAAGTATTAAGCCTGAGATACCATATGATTTAGTTTTTATTTTTATTTCTTTTGATGTAAGTATGCTTTGTATTTTTTCTGGCGAATAAAATTGGTTTCCCTCAGTATAGAAATTTGTAAAGGTATTAGACAATAACCTATCTTCTTTTTTTCCACGAGATTCAGCCATAATGTCGCCTTTACCATTTTTGTTTTCCAGGAAGTTTAGATATTGTTCAGTTATTATACTTAAACAATAGTGATAGGGGTGAAGGGCTGCTAAACCGTACCTTTGTTTATGTTCTTTTTTATCAATAACAACTGCACATATTTTAAAATCAACATCTTGTATTATGGAAAATAATATAGAATTCCATTTAGAGTTAATTTCTGTATTTGTATGAAGAATTCCAAATATACCCCTACCTGATTTTATATCATCTGCATGAAATCTGGTGTCCTCAGAGTCATCGCCGACTAAATCTTGGAGTGCTTTAATCTTTGATTTAAGAATATTATTTGAATCTTGATCTAAAATTATTCCAGTTAAACACAAATAACGACCTTTAAGATTTTCATCATTCGGGTAATTATGGTCACCTGACTCATCTATGTATAATCT
The DNA here is from genome assembly GCA_043722755.1 of Candidatus Parcubacteria bacterium. Taxonomy (GTDB): domain Bacteria; phylum Patescibacteriota; class Minisyncoccia; order Phycocordibacterales; family CAIZLB01; genus CAIZLB01. Next base: position 12,868 of record JAYSOO010000020.1, on the reverse strand, counting down.
GTAATAATTCATAGCAACAATAATATCATAGGATTAAGCTTTATAAAAAATAGTAGGCTTCTGATATATAATATAACAACATTTCCCCCTATCCAAACCCTCAAAAATCAGTATAATACTACCTTATATGACAAGAACAAGACTTTGGGCCATCATTATCATAATAATTTCAGGATTATTGGCCCTATACTTAAACAACACTTATAAAACTTCACCTTTTAAACTTGGACTCGACCTTAATGGAGGAATCCACTTAACATATAAAGCTGATACATCAAAGATCGCCAAAGAAGATATCGGTCAATCTATGGAGACTTTGAAAAATGTAATCGAATCAAGAGTAAATGCATTCGGAGTTTCAGAGCCTATTATTCAAACAGAAGGAATGGATAAACTTATTGTTGAACTTCCTGGTGTAAATGATACTCAAAAAGCAGTAGATCTTATTGGGCAAACTCCAGTTCTAGAATTTTCTTTAGTTGAAGAATCTGCTCCTACGACCAGTGCGACTTCATCTGCAACAACTACGCAACAAATTTTAGTACCAACATTGCTAAGTGGTAAATATATAAAAACAGCACGTGTTGAATATGATAGTAGGACAAATAAGCCACAAATCGGAATCGTTTTCGACAATGAAGGCGCAAAATTATTTGCTGACATTACAAAAAATAATATTGGCAAACCTCTTGCAATATTACTAGACGGACAAGTTATATCAGCACCAACAATACAGGGTGAGATCGTTGGTGGACAAGCTCAGATCACAGGACAATTTTCAATACAAGAAGCTAACAATTTGGCACGTGGTTTGAAATATGGAGCACTTCCTGTAGCAATTGAACTTATCGGTACGCAAACAATTGGAGCCTCACTCGGTGTTGAGGCCCTACATAAAAGTGTGAGAGCTGGACTATATGGATTTATCATCGTTGCACTATTCTTGATACTTTGTTATGGACTACGAGGTCTTGTTGCGTCTATTGCTTTGATTGTATACACAATTCTAAACTTGGTAATATTCAAAACTTTTGGAATCGTATTAACATCAGCTGGTCTTGCAGCCTTTATCATCTCTATTGGTATGGCAGTGGATGGAAATATTTTGATCTTCTCAAGAATGAGAGAAGAGCTGAAGCGTGGCAAATCAAAATATGATGCGTTACAAGAAGGTTTTAACAGAGCATGGCCATCAATTAGAGACTCAAACATTTCTTCTATGATTACAGCAGTTATTCTTTATACTTTTGCAGCCTCATCTTTGATCAAAGGATTTGCATTGGTATTCTTCATCGGTGTTGCAGTTTCAATGTTTACATCAGTAACTGTTTCAAAGAACCTATTATTAGCAATCTCTAAGAAAAATAAATAAAAATATATGTTCATCGTAAAAAACAGAATCGCATTCTATATATTATCAGCACTACTAATCGGGTCATCTATCTTTGCATATTTCAGCTACGGTTTGAACTATGGTATTGATTTCACAGGAGGGTCAAGTATTGAAATTCAACCAGTTGCAACATCAACTACTGTAACTCAAGCTGATGCCAAAGTTGTATTGGATGAAAATTTTAAAGGAGCAGTTGTTCGTCCATATGGGGAAGCTGGGTTTATTATAAAGACAGAAGATGTTGTTGATTCAAGTAATACAACGTTTGCTGAAAAATTAAGTTCAGTACTTCCGACACATAAGATTGAACGAGTTGATACAATCGGTCCAACATTGGGAGCTGAGTTAAAACAAAAATCTGTTACATCTATCATTTTGGTATTGATTGCAATCGTGTTGTTTATTACATTCGCCTTTAGATCAATATCGTACCCAATTCCTTCTTGGAAATATGGTGTAGCTGCTATTGTTGCACTACTTCACGATGTTATTATTCCAATAGGATTTTTTGCGATGATGGATCATTTTGTTGGTGGATATGAGATTGATGCATTATTCATTACCGCTCTTCTTGTTGTGCTTGGTTTCTCAATTCACGATACTATCGTGGTGTTCGACCGTGTACGTGAAAACTTGAGAGTTGTTAAAAATAAATCTTTTGAGGAGACTGTTGGTATCTCTGTTTCAGAAACATTCATCAGATCTATTAATACTTCTGTTACAACTATTCTTGCGTTGATTGCAGTATATGTCTGGGGACCAGATACAACTCACCATTTTGCACTAGCACTTATTATTGGTATTGCAGCCGGAACATATTCATCGATCTTTGTAGGGTCAAACCTTTTGGTGACAATGTCTAAGTGGGGGAAGAAAGATTCAAAGAAATAATTTTTATTGGTACGATTTTGAAAATTGAAAAACCGCTGTGATGGCGGTTTTTTTGATGGTGAATTTAAGTAAAAATTTTCCCCGGCCGGATTGTGGTCCGGTCGGGGAGGGTTGCAGCTTTATTGTCTGCGTAATGGGACAGTTTCACTGCCTAGTTCGAAATAATCGGGAATGTACACTGCCCAATCTTTTTGACCTCGCCCAAAGGCAAGAATGGTTCGTTGATTCTTTCGAAGTTGCTTTTTCAGTCGATTGGCTTCTGGTTCGTTGAGCCTCCTCTGTGCTTCTGCGATAGCTTGGCCGAGATTGTGTAGACGGTAGTCGTAAACGTAGCCTTTTCTTTCGAGAGCTTTCATTTCTTTCCAGTCTTGTGCGAAATCACGAACAGATCGAAACACTTCTATCTTGCCCGGCGATTGAGGTCGGAGAAGAACATAGATGATGACCCCGACCATCGTTGCTAGCAAAGAAAGTGGCAACATGGAATCAATATTCACCTGTTCGGGTGTCTTTGATAGCCAGTAGCCAAAGAAGGCGAGGGTGGTTCCAGTGCTCAGAATAGATGCCACCCACCGAACCATTTGATGATGGTTGTACCTCGTGATGAGATAGTTGAGATCACATGTTGTGATGATATGTGGTTTCTTCTGGGTTGTAATCCACTCGTTGGCGAGATTGGTATCCAGTTGATTCAATTTCTTTAGTTTTTTCACTTTGTTTAATGTTCTAACGTTGTTACCTTTTTCTTGTTTAATCATTTACCGGCTTCGGGCCACACTCTCAATTCAGGTAGAGAATGCTTTGGTCTAATTGTTCGATTGGAAAGGTGCCATCGATACTTATATATTATAGCATATTTTATATAAAAAATCAAGTATGTATAAAAATCATATATACTATCATAACCACATCCCCGACAACGTCGTCTCGGATTGCCTTAAACCCTATGAAAACTATTAAGAGAATCCCAAAATATCTATTGTTCATCTTCATGCTTGGAGGTATGAGTTTCCTTGTAATCAAATGGAATAATCCTTTGCAGTTGAGTTATTACAAAAATCGACTTCAACCAACTATTGGTGTTTATTATGAAGTAGTTTTCACCTCTGGTTACAAATATCCTTCAATTTTTATGATCGTCAATGAACTTCGGTTCGAGAAAGTGTGTGATGATTTGGTGGTGATATCAAAAAGAATGTGTGAAATAGAATTGCCATTCAAAAGTCAAATTGGTAGGACTGGAAAATATCTCACATTGATTACTGTTGACGGTGTGTTTACTGTCAAGAACTTTTCTAACCTTAGTGAACTCCGTGCCCACAACAAGCTCTAGTCTTATATTCCTGGCACCGTCTTACAAACGGTCGCCAGGATTTTTTTATAAAAGAAAAACGCCGGGACCAATTAATAGGTCCGCGGCGTGATTGGGTGATGGATGATGTTCAGGTTTTACGTATTCAAGTTGTGCTTGATCACGTCTGACACGGTTGTGAAGTATACTGTGGTTAACTCACCATCCACAACCAGAACGGTGAAGTACGGTCCCTTTTTGAGGGCTGCCTTCGGATGAGCGAGTGGAAGTTCGAGCTCTACCATGCCACCATTCTTGCTGGTCACTACGGTAACCTCGTTCCCTTTGACCGACTCGATCTTAGGCTGGAGGTTGGTGCAGATGGCAAACATCTTTCCGTCGGTGACGGAGGCTGTTTGCACTTCGTAGTACCATTTCTCCACAGGTTTGTGGTGTGCCTGGTATGTTGCCAAGTCTCCGTTAACATAGGCAATGCCTTTGTTGCCGAAATTGACGACGCCATAGGCGACGGTTGCGATGATTGCAGACAAAACGACGATAGTAAGCAGTTTTTTCATGGGATATATTAGGGTAGCTTCCTCAGCTTCATTGCCTCGGATTTTTATATTATAGCACATAATATAGGTAAAAGTCAAGGACGCCCTAAAACACCCATATTTTGCTATAATACTCCCATATGTCCACAAAAACTGTTAAACAAAAAACCCTTCTTCTCCTCGACTCTCATGCTATCATTCATCGAGCTTATCACGCCGTGCCTGACTTCAGAAACTCACAAGGTGTTCCAACTGGTGCGCTTTTCGGAATTATTAACATGCTGTTCGGAATTTTGGAAAAATACAAGCCCGATGCAGTTATTGCTTGTTACGATTTACCACATCCAACTTATCGTCATGAGATCTATGAAGCCTACAAAGGTCATCGAAAGAAAAGTGATGAAGATTTGATTACGCAAATAAAATCATCCCGTGAGATTTTTGAAAATCTATGCATCCCGATGTATGACATGCCAGGTTTTGAAGCTGATGATATCTTGGGAACGATAGTTCATAAAGTTACAGCCAAAGGGAATACCCAAGATGAAAAATATACAGTCATCATCGCTTCAGGAGATATGGATACAATGCAACTCATAAAAGACGATCAGGTTTTGGTATATACTTTGAAAAAAGGTTTGAACGATACGATTATCTATAACGAAGATGCTGTGATTGCAAAATATGGCATGAAGCCACTGCAACTTATTGATTATAAAGGACTACGAGGTGATGCATCAGACAATATCATCGGTGTTCCTGGTGTAGGGGAGAAAACCGCAACTTTGATTATTCAAGAATTTGGAGGGATAGAAAGCATGTATGAATATTTGAAAGCAACTTCATTTTCTAAGACTGATACGCGTTTTAAAGCGGCTGGAATAACAGAACGTTTTTATGGACTTTTGATTAAACATGAGGATGATGCTATTTTCTCAAAAGCTTTGGCAACGATACGATTAGATGCGCCGATTGATTTTGACTTGGTTCAAAAAGAACCATGGTATGAATGTGCAAATATAGAAGGATTCAACAGGTTAATTGAGCAATATGAATTAAAAAGTATTAGAGGTAAGCTTGAACGGGTGATTGAGATCCAAAAAGGAAACAAACCTTTGAAGATTGTGAATGATATGTGGGGAACGGATGATGTGACGCCTCTAACTGAAGAAGAAAAAATAAAAGCATTGATCCTTCGTTCTCACATAACAAACCCTCAGCGGATTGATATTGAAAATAATTTTAATAAAAATAAAACCCTTGATGAATATTTGAAAGAGGAGGGGGTGTTAAGACTGTATGAAATAGTTGAAAAGCCACTTATTCCTATTCTTAAAAAAATGTCAGCAACTGGAATAAAAGTTGATGTAACATATCTTGAAACACTGTCGGGCAAGTATAAAAAGTATTTAGACAATTTGAAAAAAGAAATATACGAGCTTGCTGGCGAAGAGTTTAACATATCATCCCCAAAGCAGTTGAGTGAAATATTGTATGATAAAATGGACATAACTAAAGGATCAAAAGTTCGTATCAAAAAAACAGGGGCGGGTGCACGATCGACAAAAGAATCAGAGCTAGATAAGATGGTAGACTTGCATCCTATCATTCCAAAAATTCTAGAGCATAGAGAGTATTCAAAACTCCTTTCAACATACATCGATGTGATTTTAACTATGGCGAAGGAGGAAAAGGATAGTAGGATTCATCCAGAGTTTATACAGATAGGGGCAGTAACAGGGCGTATGGCATCTACAAATCCGAGCATGCAAAACATCCCAATTAAAACTGAGCTTGGGCGGGCTATTCGATCAGCTTTTATTGCCGAAAAAGATTTTCACTTTGTGTCTATTGATTATTCTCAGATCGAGCTCCGTATCGCAACTATATTGTCAGGTGATAAGACGATGGGTGAAATTTTCCAAAAAGGAGAAGATATTCACACTGCTGTTGCAAAGCAGGTGTATAAGCTTGATTCGCTTGGGGATGTAACGCCCGAGATGCGACGTCATGCTAAAGCTATAAATTTCGGAATACTTTATGGAATGGGCGTGCAGGCTCTAAAAAGATCTATCAATGTTTCTGAATCAGAGGCACAAGAATTTTACTTGGCTTATTATGCGACATTTAAAGAATTAGCCAACTATCTGCATCAATGCAAGATAGATGCTGAAAGAAACGGATACACAACAACACTTTTAGGGCGTCGTCGATATTTTCCTGAATTAAAGTCAAACATTCCCTTCATTCGAGCTTCGGGAGAGCGTATGGCAATCAATGCTCCGATACAGGGAACAAATGCTGACATGATTAAGCTTGCTATGGTTCAGATCAATACGTACATATCTGAAAACAAACTCGAAGAATATGTGAAGATGTTAGCACCGATTCATGATGAAATTTTATTTGAAATAAAAAAAGATAAAGAAGAGCATATACAAAAAATACAATATATCATGGAACATGTTTTGGATACATGGGGAGTAAAAGTTGATGTGCCGATAGTTACTAATGTAAAAATAGCAGATAGGTGGTAATATAGTTTCAACAATATGCTGTATATATTTCACGGAAATGATATAAAAAAAGTTTTAAGCGCATCACAAAAAATGGTTGAGGCTTTAAAGACAAAGAGAGAATTTGCTCAGGTATTTTATTTTTACCCTGAAAATTTTAATAAGGAAAATCTAGATACGCAGCAGTCAGCTCAAGGTTTGTTTTTTGATAAGCACATTTTTATTTTTAAGAATTTTATAGAGGCAAAAAAAGAGGTGAGAGATTATGTGTTGAATAATTTGGAAAATTTCATTAAATCAAACCACCTATACATTGTTTTGGAAAATGAGATAGATGCAAAGTATTTAGATAAGATCCATGCTGTTAAAGATATAGATATAAAAAACATAAAAGAATATAAGACAAAATCTGTATTTAAAGAAGATAATACAGCAAAGTTGTTTAACCTCGCCGCCTCTATTGTTAAATTTAAGTCTCGCGCAACTAAAAATTCTGCAGATAAAATCAGCATTATAAATCAAATTGATGATGTAAAAAATTCAGGAACAGCACCTGAGGAATTCTTTGGAATATTGTGGTGGAGATATAAAAAGTATGCGTCAAAAGATAAAGAAAACATGAAAAAATTACTCGATGTATACCATGATGGACATGGTGGTGAAGAAGAGATGTGGATTGGTATCGAGTCTTGGGTAATTTCTTAGTTTTTGTATTAAAATAATAATCAACACAACACGTCTGCAAAGTTAAAAAAAAATTATCTTTACGTTCTCAAAAATAAGACAAAGCTTTTCTCATGTGCGACATATTTTGATTCATCAAAATAGAAGTACTCTTGTGGTGCGTCCGGTAGGAATCGAACCTACGACCCTCTGCTTAAAAGGCAGGTGCTCTACCGACTGAGCTACGAACGCATTTACATATTAGTGTATAATAGCATCTATGAAAACAAAAGTCTATATACTATTACCAGATATACGCAGTGCCTATAACGTTGGATCGATATTTAGATCAGCTGATTGTTTTGGAATAGGGAAGATATTTTTGTCTGGAACAACACCGGCTCCAGTTGACCGATTTGGCAGATCAAACTCCGGTGCTCAAAAAGAAATATCAAAAACCGCATTGGGTGCAGAGCAGAACATTCCATGGGAATACACAGAAGACATCTCTGGTCTTATAAAGAAAATGAAAAAGGAAAAATTTACCATCGTCTGTATCGAGCAAGATAAGAAATCAATCAGCTTGGAAAATTTTCTAAAAATAAAAAAAGATGAAAAGATAGAAAATATTATTTTGGTATTTGGTAACGAAGTGGAGGGAATAGATAAAAATATATTAAAAAAATGTGACTACATTGTCGAGATTCCAATGCAAGGAAAAAAAGAATCTCTAAATGTCTCAGTCTGTGCTGGATTAATTATGTACGTTCTTTAAAGCGAACTTTATCTTCTGCTCGAGAGTCATGGAGTTGTCTGTGATACCACCAATAGCATCCTTGGCTTCTTTTGGTGTATATCCCATTGACTTAAGTGCTTCAAATACATCCATATTTTCGGCTATGTTCATGTTGTTATTTTCATTGCTCATATCCCCAAATTCAAACGCAATTTTTGGAAGTTTGTCCTTTAGTTCTAGGACAATTTTTTCAGCAATCTTTTTTCCAATACCTGATATCTGAGTTAGATATGCCACGTTATTTTTAATGACATTTTCATACAATATTTGTGAGCCAGACAGTGCCAATATTTGTAGCGCTGACTTTGGCCCTATTCCCGATATGGAAGTGAGTTGCTCAAACATTATCTTTTCCGATCTCTCTAAAAATCCATACAAATCCAATGCATCTTCTTTAACATGTGTATATATATGAAGATGTATGTTCTGATTCAAGATTAAACTCTCGATTTGATTTTTATCTATTTGAACTTCATAGCCAACACCCGAAGTCGTTAATATGCAAATATTTTTTTGATTGATATATTTTACCTTTCCCTCAAGATATGAAATCATTTTTATTCAATTTTTACCTTACTTGTTGTACCTGTGGTTGTTGCTGTTTTGGAATCAATAAACACAACCCCGGCATTAATAATAATATCTTTCTCTATAGAGTAAATATATGCGATTCTATTTTTATAGAAAATAACCAAGTAATCCCCAATTTCGGCATTTTGGAAAAACGGATCTTCCATCTTGTTTGTAATTTTTCTGATATCTATCTGCTCATTTTCTGGAAAGACAATATGTTTTGACAATTGTTTCTTAACGATTTCAGCTTCAGCTTTGGCTTGTTCAACAGGGTCTTTGGTGACAGGTGAAGGGATAAGTACCAACACAAGTACAAGTATGACTATCACTACAAGTCCAATCAAATACACAGGTCTTATCTGAGATATAACATTTACTAATTTTTTAACACTTATCTTGCCCGACTGATTTTTTATAATTTCAGGTGTATGTATTTCTTCAGAGTCTTCTTTTTCTACCATTGTTTTAGGTTGAACTGCTTTACGTATCTTTTTTGTATTTGTAACTGGCTGCACAGATACCATGTCGGATATGATGTCAGACCTAGAGGTAGATATGTCTCTTATTGATTTTTTTGGTTCCATATTTATAAATTATAAAGGCTTTTTGATATTATATCAATGGGGTAGGTAGTCTTGTGTATTGCATAGCTTTTTAAGCTATGCAATACACACTATTGCTAAATATGTAAATATATGATAGTATCTATTTATAATGTACTCAAAAAAACCAATAACGTCCGACACCTCATCTAGAGCTTATGATAAAAGTAAATTTGTAAAAGCAAAAAGTTCTACTAGAGATCTTGGATTCAAAAAAAATAATATTAATAGTAGTGAAAGTAGAACTGAAAAAACAAGTTTAACTTACAACAGAGCGCCTAGACGAGAATCAAATCTCGGCGGTTTTTCTGATGGAGGTAGATCTGGTTTCGGTAATTCTTCAAGACGCACAGATGCGCCAGCAAGAACAACTTCATTCCGTGAAGACAATGCAAAGGCTCATTCAGCACCTCGTTTTCGCTCTGCGGCACCGTCACGTTTTGTCGCCTCAGGTACTCGTCTTTCAGGCGGGTCAGTGGGTCGTCCAGCGTCCCGTCCAACATTCGGATCTCGTCCACCATCAAGGGGTGGATTTGGAGGTGGTTTCGGAGGAGGTAGGTCTGGTGGAGGAAGTAGAGGAGGTGGTAGATCTGAACGTATTGATTATTCTAAATTTATAAATAAACCTCAACCAGGTGATAAAGAAGTAAAAATAAAAGTTGTCGAAGTTAAGCATAAATTTGCTGATTTCAAATTCGATGAATTGATAATGAAAAATCTTGAGAAAAAAGGATATGAAATCCCTACTCCTATCCAAGATCAAACTATCGTTCATGCTATGAAAGGGCAAGACGTATTGGGTATGGCCAACACTGGTTCAGGAAAGACAGCAGCTTTTCTTTTGCCTTTGATCCAAAAAATACTTGATGATAAAAATCAAAAAGTTATGATCATCGCTCCAACTCGTGAGCTTGCAATGCAAATCAACAAAGAGTTTGAAGAATTTGCTGCAGGACTTAAAATATTCTCAACCGTATGTGTTGGAGGTATGCCAATTTTCCGTCAAATACAAAACCTAAGAATGGTAAATCATTTTGTTATAGGTACACCTGGAAGAATAAAAGATTTAGCACATAGAAGATGTATAAATTATGCCGAATTCGCATCAATCGTTCTTGACGAGGTTGACCACATGTTAGACATGGGATTCATCGATGACATAACAGAGATCTTGAAAGGATTAAATCCTGACAGGCAATCATTATTCTTCTCAGCCACAATGCCTGTAAGAATTAAAACTTTGGTACAAAAATTCCAAAAAGATCCATTTACTATCGACATCACTGTTCCTGGTTCTACAAAATCAGTTGAGCAAGATATCATCAGGGTAGATAAAAGAGAAAAATTTGAAACTCTTGTTAAATTGCTTGAAACTGAAAAGGCTACAAAAACTATAATCTTCGTTGAAACAAAAAGAGAAGTAGAAGAAGTTGCCGACAGATTAAGAGATGCTGGATTGTCAGTTGGATATCTTCATGGAGATAAAAGACAAAGAGAAAGAGCTAGAACTCTTGATCAATTTAAGACAAGTATTCTTAATGTGTTAGTTGCAACTGATGTAGCTGCAAGAGGTATTGACGTTAAAGATATCTCTCATGTTATAAACTATACCGTTCCACAGACTCATGATGACTATGTTCACCGTGTAGGACGTGCCGGACGTGCTGGTAGAACAGGAAAGGCGTTTACGTTTGTGTAATAAACCCTCAAGAAAAAACCGCTTAGACGAAAGAGTCTAAGCTCTTTTTTTGTTCGGGTTTAGGAACCTGTACTTTAGTGTGCTAGGGAATACAGCTCTATTTCAAAATCATATTTCTCTAAGGCTTTCTTACACGCCAACAACGTCCCTCCGGTAGAAGAAACATCATCAATAATAACGATGACGGTTTTTGTTTTGGACAATTTTTTCAAAAAACACCTATTCCAAAAGTTGAGATAATATCGTTTATCTAGGTACTTTGTTCTGGTCTTTTTGTTTCCATCTATGTGCTGAGCTTTTTTACCCTTAAGATATTTTTGATTGATGGAAAATAGGTTTTTAAAGTAGTATTTTTCTTGATCTCTTCGAAAATAGAAGTTCAGGTATTTTCCAACTTGCATAATCAAATTCCCCATAGAATCTATACCCTTCTCCTTCCTGTAAAACATCGTTGATGGGGGATATGTAAATAATATATTTGTATTGGGATTTTTAACTATAAAATCAATACAAACATCGATGCACATATTCAGTAAATAAGGGCAATTTCTAGCATTCTTAAATTTATATTCGTTAAAAACTGTCTTAACTTTTTCGTCTTGATATTGATCAATATAGAAGATAAGTGTAATTGTTTCTTTATCATTGGTAAGATGTATGTTTTTTGATTCCATCTTTATGTTATATCAAAAAGTACATAAAGTTTACCTAAAGAAATACTGAAGAAAAGATAAAGGTATTAAGACACGACATCAGTTTTTTGTCTTTGATATCATGAATTCATGAAAACAAAATTAACAATATTCGAGGACAATAATATACGAAGGGTCTACGACGAGGAGTTGGAAAAATAGTATTTTTCTGTGGTTGATATAATAAGTATATTAATAGATAAGGATTTTCAGACTGCCAGAAAGTATTGGAAAGTGCTGAAAGGTCGTTTGAATAAGGAAGATGGGGGTCAGTTGGTAACAAAATGTTACCAACTGAAAATGACGGCTTAAGATGGAAAAACGTATTTAACAGATGCTATGGATGTTGAATCCCTGCTACGTCTTGTTCAATCTGTTCCTTCTCCTAAAGCTGAGCCAATCAAGCTTTGGCTTGCCAAGGTCGGATACGAGCGCATGCAGGAAACGATAGATCCGGAGCTTTCCATAGATAGGGCAAGAAAAAACTGGAAAAAAGGCGGTCGAAGCGAAAAATGGATACAGCAGCGGATGTTTGGTCAAGAAACTCGTAACAAGCTAACCGACTATTAGTCCAACAATGAAGTTAAAGAAGGTAAGGAATACGCCACCTTAACCAACATCATTCACCAGGAATGGTCCGAGCTTTCGGTAAAAGAACACAAAGTTGTTAAAGGATTAAAAACTCAAAACCTCAGAGATCATATGTCAGAGGCGGAACTTATATTTACTGCTTTGGCAGAACTATCAACGAGACAAATTGCAGAAACCTTGGAATCAAAAGGTTTAGAGGAAAATAAAATACCTGCTATCAAAGGAGGAAAAGTTGCAAAAAATGCACGAAAAGAGTTAGAACAAGAAATGGGCAAGAAAGTCATCACTAGCAAAAACTTTTTAAAGAATAAAAAGAAAATTACATAGATTTTACTCTCACTATGTTGTATAATTTAAATAAATATGTCTTTCTTTACTAGCAAACTTTTTTCACAACCCGATAATAGTGTGATCGGTATCGATATCGGATCATCTTCTTTGAAAGTGGTACAAATAAAAAAGGATAAAGGTAGGGCGATACTTCAAACGTATGGCGAACTAGGACTCGGTCCGTACAATAAACTATCTATCGGGCAAATCGCAACACTATCACCAGACCAATATGCATCTGTTATTTTGGATCTGTTGAAAGAAGCAAATATTT
>JAYSOO010000019.1:0-2166 GCA_043722755.1 Candidatus Parcubacteria bacterium | reverse complement strand
CGTTGGATTATTTGCGGGGCGCACATGAGGTTGAAGTTCCAAAAGAAAGACGTACACAAGATAAAGGATTTATAAAGATATCTGGAGGTAAGGCTAATAATATTAAAAATCTAAATGTTGAGTTGCCACTAGGTCGACTTGTAACAGTAACAGGTGTATCTGGTTCAGGAAAATCAACTTTTGTTTATGAGATTTTATATAAAAACTTATTGGGAAAACTTGACCGCGAACATCGCACAAGTCAGATCTACAATTGCACAATGTTTACCGGAACTGATTACGTTGGGCGAACCATCATGATTGATCAGTCACCGATCGGAAGAACACCTCGCTCAAACCCTGCAACTTATACAGGTGCTTTTACTCACATAAGAGAATTGTTTGCTGAAACCATAGAAGCAAAATCGCGAGCATGGGGTCCTGGACGTTTTTCATTCAACGTTAAAGGTGGACGTTGTGAAAACTGTCAAGGAAATGGATCTATAGAGGTCGAGATGCACTTCCTGCCAACAGTATATGTCCAATGTGATGTGTGTAATGGAAAAAGATTTATGAAGGAGACTCTGGAGATCATGTATAAAAATAAAAACATACATGACATTCTTACTATGACAGTTGATGAAGCAGTAATATTCTTTGATGAGATGCCTCAGATATACGACAGGGTAAGAACATTACAAGAAGTTGGACTTGGATACTTAGAGCTTGGACAATCAGCAACTACTCTTTCAGGAGGGGAGGCACAACGTGTAAAGATTGCCTCAGAGTTGTATAAGCCACATGTGCAAAAAACCATATATATTCTTGATGAACCGACTGTGGGATTGCATTATCATGATGTACGAAAGTTGATAGAGATTTTACAAAAATTGGTGCAGGCTGGAAATTCAGTTGTTGTTATAGAGCACAATATGGACTTGATCAAATGTTCTGATTACATCATCGATATTGGTCCTGAAGGGGGAGATAAGGGGGGAGAGCTTATGGCTAAAGGGACACCTGAAGAGGTGGCAAACAACAAAAACAGTTACACTGGACATTATCTTAAAAAAGTGCTATAATTAATACTATATGAGTATAGGTTCCCAAAAACATCACAACATAGAATATATTCAAATATTTCTCCAGTTTATGATTGGTATTTTTGTCTTGTCTTTTATTAAAATATTTTTTAATCTAAAAATATCAGGAAAAAAAGAGTTAGTTGAAAAACTAAAAGAATATAAGAAAAATGAAAAAGGAATCATATTTGCACCAAATCACATCAGTGAAATGGATGTGTTGATGGTGAGATTTTGTCTACCATTTATTATGCCGATTATGCCGATGTATTATGTTTCGATGACTAAAGATCATTATCAAACTGGAAAATTCGGATGGAGAAAACACTTTTATGGAGGGTCATTTTTTAGACTATTGGGTGCATACTCGGCGTACCTAGGTATTCGTGACTATCAAGCCTCACTCATAAATCATATAGAGCTTTTAGAAAATGGAAAGGCCGTGTGTATTTTCCCTGAAGGTAAGATGGGTATGGAAACTTTCAAACCAGGTGAAGTTAAGGGCGGTGTTGGTTTTTTGGCAGAATACACTCATACTGATATTGTTCCTGTTCAGTTGAAAGGTTTTAGAAATATAAATTGGTTTAAAGTTTTAACATGGAAAAAACCTGTATTAGAAGTATCATACAAAGAAATTATTTTGATTGAAAAAACCTTGGCAATGCTTCAGGTTGATGAAAAATATGTTGATGATATAGTACGGTATAAAAAGATTGCAGCTATAACTATGGATAAAATTTGGGAATAGGTCAATGGTAAATAATCTTTAAAATAGCATATAATATCTAGTCTATGAGTTATGTATTCTTCGATTTAGATAAAACACTGATCACAAAAAACAGTTATGAGATAGTTTTGAATGTTTTAAGACGCAGGAGAATTATTTCACTGTATCGTTTTTTATATTATAAATTTATCTTGTTTTTTGCCCGAAATATTGATAAGAAAATGAAGACTCTAGCTAAGGTTTTTAAGGGTGTGGAGGTAAGTAGATTGGATAAGATAATGAAAGCGTTTATTTTTACAGAGTTTGATGGTATTAAAAATATCAAGGCAGTAGAAGAGTTGGAAAAACATAACACTTACGATAAGAAGGTTATTTTGG
>JAYSOO010000018.1:0-2167 GCA_043722755.1 Candidatus Parcubacteria bacterium | reverse complement strand
ATATTATACATTTGAACTAGACGGTATGAAAATTCTATTTCTCGGCGCACTTGGAAAAATTGATAAAAAGGTAACCGTAGAGGGGAGTGTTGACATCGTGTTTATTCCAATATCCGGGGACGGTCGTCTTACTGCAAAAGAAGCAGCAGCCTTTTTGAAAGATGTCGACTGCAAGGCAGTTATCCCGATGGGATTCACAGATCCGAAGGACAAATGTATCGAAGATTTTATCAAAGAAACAGGTTCGGAAAAAACAGAAGTGCAAGATAAGCTAACGATTAAGAAAAAAGAATTAGAAGGACAAGACCAAAGGCTATATATTATTAAATCATAGTATTATATAATTTAAACCATGAATAATATTAAAAATAGACACGAACTTTTACACCATAAGCTACACAGACATGCAAAACATCATGTTCACAGACTAAGAGGAAAGTCAGAGACTCATAGAAAAGTTTTTGCCTTCTCATTTGCCTTTGTTGTTACTTTTATGGTGTTTATGTTATGGTATTTTCTATCTTTGCCAAAGATATTGGATACATATAGACTTAATAAGTCTGAAAATGAAAGACTAAACGAACATCCGCTCGATGATTTGAAAAAAGTTTTTACAGGAAAAGATGCGCCAGCGGAGACAGATACGAACAATATAGAAATAAAACAATAACACAATACCAATGTCACAAAAGAATTTATATACAAACAGAGTTTTTACAAGCAATTTAAAAGATCATTTAGGTGAGGAAATCGAGATTTTTGGCTGGATACACGTGCGTCGTGATCAGGGTAAGATGATTTTCTTGGAAATCAGGGATAAGGATGGTCTTGTTCAGGCTGTGGTTTTGCCAAACAAAACTGAGGCTCTGGAAATTGCCAAGAAATGTCGAGACGAATTCGTAATCAGGGCAAAAGGATTGATCAATAAAAGACCTGATAAAAATGTGCAGGAAGGTGTATTTAATGGTGATATTGAAATGGAGATCAATGAACTTGAAATCATCAATGAGTCAGAAACTCCGCCATACGATATTCACGATTCGTCAGAGGTAAATGAAGAGGTTAGATTGAAGTACAGGTATTTGGATTTAAGAGGAAAAAGAGTTCATGAGAATATTATGATGAGAGATAAAATTGTGTCATTTTTTAGAAACTATATGAGAGCAGATGGCTTTGTTGAGATCGAGACACCTATCCTTATGAAAGGAACTCCAGAAGGTTCGAGAGAATTTTTGGTGCCTTCAAGACTGCACAACGGAACTTTTTATGCCTTGCCTCAATCACCTCAACAATTCAAGCAGTTGCTGATGGTTGCAGGATTTGAGAGATATTTTCAAATAGCTCGTTGCATGCGCGATGAGGATCAGAGAGGGGATAGACAGCCAGAATTTACCCAGCTCGACTTCGAGATGTCATTTATTGATCAGGAAACTATTTTAGAATACACGGAGAAAATGTTTATCACTCTAGTTAAAAGCCTGTATCCAAATAAGAAATTTTCAACTATTCCGTTTACAAGGTTAACGTATGCAGAATCGATGGAAAAATATGGTTCTGATAAGCCGGACTTGAGGGTTGATAAAACCAATCCAGACGAACTCGCTTTTGTTTGGATTACGGACTTTCCGATGTTTGAAAAAATGAAAGATGGCTCCATTTCAACAGCTCATCATCCATTTTGTTCAACCCATCCAGATGATGAAGAATTGTTTATGAAATCAAATGCGGGTGATGAGAATTTATTAAAAATAAGAGCCAATTCATATGACCTCGTATTAAATGGCTATGAGCTTTCTTCAGGAAGTATTCGTATTCATAAGAAAGAAGTTCAAAATCACGTATTTAAATTGTTAGGAATGAATGAAGATCAGATCCAGTCAAAGTTCGGACATTTGTTAGAAGCGTTTACGTTTGGCTGTCCGCCACACGGTGGTTTTGCACCGGGGATTGATAGGGTTGTGATGCTTCTGCAAAATGAGCCGAACATCAGAGAAGTGATCGCGTTTCCAAAGACTGGCGAGGCGAGAGATTTGATGACAGGAGCACCGGCTGCTATGGGGGATGAACAGATGATTGAGTTGGGGATAAAGATTGTTAGAAAATAATTTTAGGCTTATTGATATTGATTTGTGTAGTTTATAGGACAACAAGAATTTTTCCTTTCTAT
>JAYSOO010000017.1:0-2174 GCA_043722755.1 Candidatus Parcubacteria bacterium | reverse complement strand
GAAACTGAAAAATACTCAGTCCCAAAATCTCGTCTGGCATCCTTGCATGCTTTGATAACACTGACAGCAAGGTCTGGGTTTTTGATCATACCCGCTCCGCACTTTTGCTTTTCGATAGATTTGTCTGGACAACCCATGTTTATATCCACACCATCAAAACCTAACTCGATACAGAGCTTTGTGGCTTCATACATATTTTTATAGGTAGAAGAGAAAAGCTGAACTATGATAGGTCTTTGTTTTTCAGCATCAAACAAAAGATCTTTTTTAAGCTTATATTTTCCAACTTCTGTTGCTCGTATCAAACCATCAGCAGAAACAAACTCAGTCCAATATATGTCAGGCGAACACGCTTCTCCAATAACAGTTCGAAAAGCCACATCTGTAACATCAGCCATAGGGGCCAACACGAATAATTGCCTATTTTTATCTTGTTTTAATTTTTGAATGAAAGACATAATTTTCTCATAATTTTCTATAGCGACGATGTACCTAGTTGTATCATAGTACCAGTAGGAGTACCACCTGAAGAACACCCTGTACCAACATAGACCAAACATTGTCCTCCGGTAGTGTATTGTCCCAATACATTTACTCCAACGGTTGGGGTATACATTTTGTAAAGTATGGTTGCGCCTGGCTGATAGATAAGAGGAGTCGTTGCACCTCGTGGATCCAAAACATATAAGAGAAGATTAAAACTACATGAACAGGTCGTCATGGAGACAGTTTTTCCACCAAAATTAAACAAACCAGATGCAGAAGCACCAAAACCGGCCCCAGCAGCCCCGCCTATCCCCGCTGCCGCTCCAGCAGCACCACCCAAACCACCTCCGTCAATCATACCTGTTGGGGTATAACTATAGACCTGATCAACCAACTTGTCTCCACCAATTAATTTCAACAACAATCCATTCGGTGAGTATTGGAATCCACCTTTCTTAACGTCAAATTTTTCCTCATTTTTTTCTTCATCAGTTTTAAACTTAGTAGTTGAAGAAAAAGGCAAAACAGATGTTGTCTGATTAACTCTTTTATAGGCATCAAGCTGATAATTATAAATGGTGACTAGCTTATTTAACACAGCTCGCGAATATTGATCTACTCTATTTGGATTCAGCTTATAATCCTGAGCACCTGGCGTTGTGGAAATACTTTTTTCATATTCTATATCTGTCCTAAATACGCTTTGAAATCGACCAACAGCACGTGCTGTTTTATCACCATAATACGCAGTTAATTTTCCATTGGCACCGCTGTCATTTTCTGATACTCTGGTTGAGGTCGACATGTTGAGCAAATTTTGCAAAAAATATACATCAGGAATAGTCGTTGTGCCTTTTACCAGGTCGCGGTTAAATGTAAATCCTCTAGGAACAATAAAATCAGATATGGTTGCAGCATGAGTTTTATGAGATATAAAAAAAGTTAATGTCAAAATCAAACATAACAAGCCTAGCTGTGTAAATCTTTTAAGCATATGAATCTATGATATCATATACCAATCATTATATAAATAATTAAATTTAACAAATAAAAAAACAACAAAAATATGTCTTTAACGATTAAAAATATTATTGGCCGTGAAATACTAGATTCTCGTGGTAACCCTACTGTCGAAGTTGATGTCCTATTGAAAGATGGTTCTTTTGGACGAGCTGCCGTTCCATCAGGTGCTTCGACTGGATCATACGAGGCAATCGAGCTTCGCGATGGTGATAAGAAAAGATACATGGGAAAAGGAGTGCTGAAAGCAGTTGAAAATGTAAACACAAAACTAAAGAAAGCTCTGGTTGGAAAAACTTTCGATCAAGCAACACTTGATGCCGCGATGATCAAACTTGACGGAACCCACACAAAATCAAACCTTGGAGCAAATGCTATACTGGGTGTGTCAATGGCATTCTCTCATGCTGCCGCAAAGTCCTTGAAAAAACCTCTGTATATGTATTTTGCATCTATCGCAAAAACTGGAAAAAAGATTTCTATTCCCCTTCCAATGATGAACATCCTAAACGGTGGACAACATGCTACAAACTCGACTGATTTTCAAGAATTTATGATTATGCCAATAGGTGCAAAATCTTTTAGAGAAGCATTGCGCATGGGAGCTGAAATTTTTCATCACCTAAAGAAACTGCTAAAAGATCAAGGTATGACGACAACTACAGGGG
>JAYSOO010000016.1:0-14443 GCA_043722755.1 Candidatus Parcubacteria bacterium | reverse complement strand
TACATGAGGATACTTGCACGAGAGTTGGGTGGGCTGGCACTGAGTATAGTGAGAGGGTAATAAAATTTATCTGTTCTTGAGAATTTCTTCATGAGAAGTTTAAGAGGTGTTTGCTAGGATGCGTATATGAAAAAAATAGAAATACACAACCAATCAATAACTATTAACAAAGAATATATATCACTTACAGATATCGCCAAGTATAAAAATCCCAAATACCCTGATGAGGTAATTAAAAACTGGATCAGAAATAAGGGCACTATTAATTTCTTGGGGATTTGGGAACGCATAAATAATCCCTATTTTAACCCCGTCGAATTCGACGGGGTTAAAAATGAAGCTGGAGATAACACCTTTGTTCTGTCACCCCAAAGATGGATAAAGCTAGTACGTGCCACAGGTCTTACAAACAAGCTAGGGCGGTATGGCGGTACTTTTGCACATAAGGATATAGCTTTTGAGTTTGCTTCATGGATTTCCTCTGAATTCAAGCTATATCTAATTAAAGAATTTCAAAGACTTAAGGACAAAGAAAACAGGGCTGAATCTTTGGAATGGAATGTACAAAGAATTTTGACAAAAATAAATTATAGAATTCATACAGATTCCATAAAAGATCATATAATTATTCCAAACAAGATAAGTCGTCCTCGAACTGTGTATGCGGATGAAGCTGATATTTTAAACATTGCATTGTTTGGAATAACTGCAATAGATTGGAAATTAAAAAATAAAAACAAAGAAGGAAACATGAGAGATCATGCTGACATGTATCAGCTTATTTGCCTTTCTAATCTTGAAAGTTTAAATTCTGAATTTGTTAGAATTGGTTTGTCACAGCAAGAGAGATTGGTTAAGTTAAATTATGTTGCCATTTCTCAGATGAGGTCTTTATTGAAAAATTCTACTGTCAAAAAATTGGTATAAAAAAGTTATGAACAAATTATTTGCTTTATTTTTTTTAATTGATGTATAATATAAATATCTTTTATTTTAGCAAATTAATAAAAGAGATGGATTAGCTAATTTGTTTACTAAATTAATAAAAAATAAAATTTAAATTTAAATAATATGAAAACATTACAAAAAGGATTTACGCTTATAGAGTTATTAGTTGTGATCGCGATCATCGGTATACTTTCAAGTATCGTGTTGGCGAGTTTGTCGAGTGCGAGAAATAAAGGGTCAGATGCTGCAATAACAGCTACGCTTTCAAACATGAGAGCGCAAGCAGAATTGTATTATTCAAACCATAATACATATGGACCTGCACTTCCACCAGCCGCAGGAAGTTGTCCTACGGTTACTGCCAACACTAACATTTTCTCATCATCAACAACGGGTGGTCTGTGGTCTTTAGTTGATGACTTGAATACAAAAGCTGGTTCAACACAAGTTTGTGGTAACATAGCTGGGAATACTTGGGTTGTTGCATCTGTTCTTAAAACAGCAGGAGCTGCGTGTGCTGATAGTACCGGAAATTCAAAATCTTCAGCATCTGCTCTTTCAGCACTTGCTATGGTGAACACAACAACGGGTTTATGTAACTAATCCTTCTCCTTTAATTCAGAACTCCGAAAAAACCACCCTTACTGGTGGTTTTTTCTTTTGTAATAATTTATTATTTCTTTTAATTTATTTTATTCCTCATTCGTATAATGAGATGAATGTACAAAAATTCATATCTAGATGAAAGTGGAGATCTTGGTCGCACTAAAAAATCAACCCAATATTTTATTGTAACTGCTGTATGTACAAACGATATAAAATCTTTACGACATGTAGCTAAAGTGACCCAAAGACAAAAGACTTGCTAGTCAGAAAATTACAGGGTATTGATATATCTTGCATAATAAGTGTTATTGATAAGCGTAAAGATTCAAGTCTGGATTTTTATATGTCTGCATTAGAGAAAATTGCAAAATATTGTTTTGAAAAAGATATTACACAGATTGTCATAGCAAGATTGGATTCGAGGAAGAATTATCAAAAAAATATTGTAGCCATGTTCGCAACCTACTCAATCCAAGCTGCTTTCTCAAATCCTTCTGCTGAAAAAGCACTTCAAGTAGCCGATTTTTATTCTTGGAGCGTATTTTCTCACCTTGAACTGCATAACCCCGAATATTTTTTAAAGCTCAAAGATACCATCACCATAATATAAACAATGCCCCCGAGAAACGCTGGACCACCTAGCGGCAATCCTTCTTCGAGGGTCTATACATGTTATGTTCTTATTTTACCAAGAAAATATGATGTGTCAAATTATATACATAATCTTAATTTTAAAGTAACGGAATTCCGTAAAATTGAAATGAAGTAAATTATTAAAACTTTTTAATACAAGACTGGAATCAAACTTGAATAATTTATCACTTCTTCATCAGAGCTTTATCTTTTCTTTTAAATTATTTTATCCCTCATCCGTACAATAGTATGCATGAAAAAAATATTATTAATCATTCTTACATTATCAACTCAAGTATCAGCTGATACTATTGTTAATTCTGGTTACTATGACAACAAGATTGTGAATTGGACCAAGGCCGGCAGTCCTTATGTTATAAATGGTCCTTTAAATTTTTCGTCTTCGACTTTAAACATTAGCGATGCAAAGGTTATTATTAAAAGTGGATCTATTGGACTATATGATAATAGCATTATTAATATGCGGGATGTTTTAATAGAAAATGATACAAGCAAATATTCATTAAATTCTTTTGATTCTAAAGTCTTTCTGAATACTGCCACTTTAAAAGTTAATCAGTTTATTGAAGCATATGATAGTAATGTGATAATTGATGACCTAACAAGCTTGAGTTTGGGTTATGAGAATTTTATTTCTATATATAACAGTTCGAATCTATCCTTAACTAACTCTCATATTCAAAATTATAAGGGAGTTGTTTTGAATATTTTCGAAGCTAATAACTTAAATGTTAAAGACACTGAATTCATTAATAATAAAAATGTTTTAACTTTGTATAAATCAGGTTCAACCACGTTTGCCTATAACGACTTTGAACGCAATACTGTTGCGGTGGAGTCATATGCCGAAAATGGAAATTTTGAAGATAATTATTTTGAAAAAGAAAATCCTCTCATATACCCATACAAAGAAGACGCCCCTTCGGCTGAAAAAAATATAATTGCCGGACCATTTTCCATAACCAGATTTTCAAAAAATAAAAATATAAAAAAGACTGAGATATGTTGTTCTAATGTCATGTTTTTGCCGGGAGTAATGGGCAGTCGCTTATACATGTCAGGCTCTACTGAAAATCAGCTTTGGGAGCCAAACAGGAATACCGATGTTAAAAAACTATTTCTCGATAGTGTGGGACAGAGCATAAATTCAATCTTTACTAAAGACATAATTGTTAAAACCAATTTTCTTGGTGGCTTGCCTCATGTCGATAAAGACATCTATAAAGATTTTGTTGCATATCTAAATACGGTTAAAAAACAAAATGTGATAACAGACTACAGTGCTGTGCCATATGATTGGCGGATGTCTGCTGATTATATATTAGATCAGGGGATAGTATTGAAAGATAAAAATGTTGATCTTATACAGGTTATGAAGGATTTGCAGAAAACATCAAAGACAGGAAAGGTGACGATCATAACTCACAGCAACGGCGGTCTTGTTGCCAAGCAGCTTGTGTTGGAATTGCAAAGACTCGGACTTGAGGGTTTGGTAGATAAAATAATATTTGTGGCCATGCCAGAGTATGGCACCGCTCAGGCAATAACGGCACTCATTCTGGGACACAATCAATCTTTGGCTGGTGGTCTTATCATGCGATCATCTATTGCACGTGAACTAGCCAAGAATATGCCAACAGCCTACATGCTTTTACCATCAGAAAAATATTATGTATTTAGTCCAAATTCAGATAAGTTGTTGCAGGAGACATTTATACGCAATCATTCTCGTTTAAATCCAGGCTTGCTTGCCAAATCAAAAGAACTGCATGAAAAATTAGACAACCTAGTCTATCCTGAAAATATAAAAATATATCAAATATTGGGCACTGGGGTAAACACGATGTCTGACATCAAGCTTGATGATAAGAATATTTTTAAAATAATACCTTTGTATGAGAAAAACGGCGATGGTGTTGTTCAGGATTTATACTCATCTCGACATGGTATTGTTATGTCTGTAGATTTAAACAATACTTCATATAAACATGTCAACATTATGAACAGTGAAAAAGTCTTGGCATATATTAACACTATATTAAATCCTCCTAGATCTGATTATCCGCTAGTAGGCTTGGATTACAATAAAATTATCAAAAATAATAATTACAAACTATTAAGAATTACTCCCAGCAATCCCAATAACAAATTATCAGAGTTTCTAACACCGCTTGATATGGAATTGAGTATTGGTATAAGTAAGCTTAAAGATAATATAGATAACGAACTATACTTTGATAAGTTTTCAGCAAATACAAATAATGATTTTCGTGTCGCTTTGGAACACCTTAATAACAACCGGTTTGAAGAGTTTGATGACAGCGTTAATTATCTTTACACTACTGACATTAAAAATTTTTCCATAAAACCTACATCCGATAATACGATAGACATCAACATCTTGGAAAGTATGGACACAGAAATAGTTACTACTGAATATAAAAATATATCCATATTCAAAAACAGTGAGATGAGTTTCAGTCCAAGCGTGGACTTTAATAGCTTAGATATAACCCTGCCAACCACCGGACAGATTATGGCATTAGAAAATGAAAAGCTAAAGGTGCAACTGTCACTAAATGAAAAGATTGATAAAATTATTGCTGATATAAAGGTCTCAAAAATAGAAACATATCTTAAAGGTCGATACATTAGACGCATTGAAGTGTATAGGCAAAATAAAGATATAAAATATCTGGATACAGTAAAGAAAAGGGTAACAGATGCTATTCATTCTATGAATAAAATTTCATACAGTTCTTCTCTCAGAACTCGCTATGCGAAGTCTAAAGAGGACTATATTTATCTCAACTTCTTATTGCTAAAGCTTTAAAATCGTGATAATGTATCAACGTGGTCTCGAACACCATAGGTGGCTCTCGAACGAAAGTTTGCGTCCATAAATCCTATGTAGATGCTTGGCCTAATTAAAAATAGAAACTTAATATAAATCAATATATGGCAATTTCAAAAATCAAAAAAGTTGAAGTTGTATCAAATGTATCTGATATCGCTCAAAAATCAGGATCATTGGTATTTGTGAATTTTCACAAATTAAATGTGGTTGAGACAGGTTCCGTGCGAAACTCGCTCAGAAAAGCTGATATTGGATATAGAGTCGCTAAGAAGACATTGATCAAAAGAGCATTGGCTGATCTAGGTATAAAAGGTGATATGCCATCTCTTGATGGAGAAATCGCCCTAGTATATGGAGATGACTTGCTTGCCCCTGCGAGAGAAGTTCTAGAATTTACAAAAAAATTCAAGGACAGACTTTCAATAGTAGGTGGAATATTTGATAATGAATACAAGTCAAAAGATGAAATGATGTCAATCGCTTCAATTCCAGACTTTAAAACATTACAAGCTCAATTCGTTCAACTTATCAATTCACCTATACAACGATTTGTACTCGCTCTTGATGCTATTGCAAAAAAAGGAGAATAATACAATCAACTATATTTATTAATAAATAATTTAAATCAATAATAAAATTTATGGCAGAAGAAGAAACAATCACAACAACAGCAGCGGCAGAAGAAGTTGTTGCAACTCCAGCTCAATTTAAAACAGTTGTAGAGGCAATAGAAAAAATGACTGTTCTAGAATTACACGAACTAGTGAAATTCCTAGAGAAAAAATTTGGCGTTTCAGCATCAGCTGTTGCCGCAGCACCTGCTGCCGGTGGCGCTGCAGCTGCAGACGAGAAAACATCATTCGATGTTAACCTAAAAGACGGAGGTGCAAACAAGATCTCAGTTATTAAAGTTATCAAAGAAGTTCTAGGTTTAGGTCTTAAAGAGGCTAAAGATCTAGTTGATGGAGCTCCAACTGTAATCAAGGCTGGTATGAAAAAAGAAGATGCAGATGCATTAAAAAAACAAATAGAAGAAGCTGGAGGAACTGTAGAATTGAAATAATTCAATATAAAACCACTTTTTAAGACAAAAAGCCATATAGTATATGGTTTTTTTGTTTGCCTAAACATGATATATTAATATATATGAATAAGAAAAAAACCGTTGTCAAAAAACCAGTCAAACAAGTGGTTAAAAAACCAGTTAAAAAACCAGCTCAAAAACCAGTCCAAAAAATAACTATAAAGCCTAAGCCTAAGCCTAAGGCAAAGCCAATGCAAAAGCCAATGCAAAAACCAAAGCCAAAGCCAAAGTCAAAAGCGAAAGTGGTCGTGAAAATTCAACCTAAAGTTGCAGTTGTAGTGAGACCAAAGGAAATCATAATGGACTCTAGGGATATAACCGATATCCAGATATTAGAAAATTTTCTAGGCGGGCAAAACAAGGTAAAGTTGTGGAAAGTTTTTGTATTGAATCAATCTAAAGATCTTATATTAAAAGATTTGATCAGGTTAACAAAGATCAAGCACGATACTTTAATATTGGAACTGCGTGATCTTATGAAATTGGGTTTGGTCAAAGCTGGAAAAAAAGAAAAAATAATATTGTACAAGACTAATAAAAACTTCCCACTATTGGCTGAGATAACGGAGATGATACTTTCTGTAGTGCCAAGATCTGTAGATAAGATTTTGGAAAAATTAAACAGACTAGGTAGATTGAAGGTTGTATTGCTTTCAGGTTTTTTTACCTCTCAGTTAGGCAAGCAAAAATCACTTTCAAATTCCACAAATTCAAACCTAGACTTATTGCTGGTTTTTGAAAAAATTCCCGATAATGTCGATGTGATAATATCAGAATTAGAATATAGTATCGGTAAAGAGCTTGGTTATTCAGCTTTAGATCAAAATGATTTCAAGTACAGACATTCAATAGGTGACAAGCTTATAAGAGATGTTTTGGATTTTGATCATATTATTGCTATGGATAAATTATCATTCTTCAGGTAATTATGTGTTATAATTAACATGTATTATTAATTATATAAAATATAAAACAAAAACAAAAAAAACATATGCCTACACAAATATTTAACTCAGGATTGGTGGGGAATGCGGTATCGGAATCTTACCTAAGTGTAAAAGATGCATTGCTTGGATACGGTATTTTAATCATATTAGCGACAATAATTTTTGTTATCACTTGGGTGGCAGCAGACTTTGTTGGTAAACTTGTAAAAAAAGTATTTGATAGAATGAATTTAGATGGAGCTTTAAAACAAGCCGGTCTCGGCGAAGTTTTGAAAAGAGGTGGTGTTAACCTGAATACTGGTTCATTCTTCGGCGGACTATTGAAATGGACGATCGTAACTGTAATGTTCTTGGCAATACTACAAATGCTAGGATTAAGCGAGGTTTCTATGATAATTGGTTCAATGGTTGTTCTATATCTTCCAAAGATTGTAGTGGCAATATTGATTATGCTAGTTGCCTTTATATTAGGTGATGTATTAAAGAAAGTTGTTACAACGGGTGCTGCGAATGCGCACTTGGCCTCAGCGAGAATGTTAGGCTCTCTAACTAAAACTGCAATCATCGTATTTGCAGTACTTTCCGCTCTTGTGCAATTAGGTATTGCAGTTACACTTATAAACACAGTTTTTATAGGTATAGTTGTTGCAGCCTCACTTGCTACAGGATTAGCCTTTGGACTAGGAGGAAAAGATATGGCAACTCGAATGTTAAATAGAGCGCAAGATGAATTAGTACACAAAAAACAATAATTATCTTAAAAACTTTATATAAATCTTGACTTTAGAGTTACACTATGCTATCATTTCTTATGTGAGGTAGGGAGAGGATGTTAAGTAATTAACAAAAACTCCCAAATTCCAAACGAAATGTAAAAAGATCTCAACGCTTAGGCAGTGAGGTCTTTTTATTTTTATCCTAATTTGCAAAGGTTGTATATTTTGATAAAATAAGGCTATACTTAATATTGTATTCATTAATATAGTCGACTAGCCACTGCACTCACATTACATTTCGTTTGGAGCTCGCATTCGGCTAGTCGACCATGGGTGTGAATACTAAAAAAAATATTAATACAAAGATCGACACTTTGAATTTTCACATAGTATCTCTTTTTCCGGAGTCTTTTGATTCATATATAGATAAGTCGATTATTGCCCGCGCTATAGAAAATAAGTTCATAAAAGTAAATTTTATTAACCCTAAGGATTACGCTAAGGCTAACAACTCAGGTATAACCAAAGTCGACGACAGACCATACGGTGGGGGTCCAGGGATGGTTATTCAGGCGGAACCAATAATCAAGTCTATCGAGAAAATTATATCAAAAAAGACTATTCTCAAGCTTAAGACTTTGATCGTTTTCTTGTCTCCAACTGGAGTTCAGTTTGATACAGGATTAGCTACAAAATTTTCAAAAAAATATACAGATATCATAATCGTCTGTGGACGGTATGAAGGTATCGATGCTCGCGTAAAAAAAGTTTTTAAGATGATTGATGTTTCTGTCGGTCCGTGGGTAACTACAGGAGGAGAATTACCCGCACTTATCATGATCGACGTTATTGCAAGACAGGTGGAAGGAGTGCTTGGAAAATTCGAATCTCGCGAAGAGGCTCGTGTTTCTTCATCTGAGGTGTATACCAGACCTGAGGTTTTAATTTATAAAAATAAAAAATATAAGGTACCTAAAGTTTTGCTTTCAGGGAATCATAAGGAGATAAATATTTGGCGATCTGACAAGAGTAGGAAATAACATCATGTTAAAAAAGTTCTACTAAGGGAAAAGTGGAATTTTTATTAACGACGTAGAGTGAGAGAAACAAAAGTAAAAAACTTTTGTTTCTGCATCGGGAAGGTATTCATTTTTTAAAACTCAAAAAAATAAGATTTTACAAAGATTTTACAGGGATTTTACAGGGGTTTGATAAAGGACAAATAGGTCCTAAATATGACCTTTAAAAAACCTTTGTTTACAAAGGGCTTATAAGATATATGGCTGGATTAGAACCGCTGAGTAACTAGACAGACTATCCACAAATTACCCACAGAATGAAGGTAGGTTACATGCTTGACTTTGTTTTAGTTTCGTATATAATAGACGACCATACAGTATGAATAAAAGACTTGTAAAAAAGCGGATATAAAAATCAAAAGCAATAGCTTCCACGTTTTAATATCCGCTTTTCACAAGAGCGGATTTTCCTTCGCAAATTGACAATTACAAACCTTGGCGTAAACAAATTGTTGAGTAAACAGTTTGGCAATCGGGAATTCTAAGGAACGCCCTCGATTGAAAAATTAGGTAAACGCACAAGGATAATTAACATACATTTTCACGATTGTGGTATATGTATTTCCTAATAGAAATACAAGGGTGGACGGTGGATGCCTTGACACAACATGGCGATGAAGGACGTAGCACGACAACGATAAGCCTCGGGGAGATGTCTAGCAATCGCTAATCCGGGGATTTCCGAATAGGGAAACCTATGAGAACTTGATTCTCATGTTTCAACATTAAAGTTGATTCGCAAACTCAGGGAAGTAAAACATTTCAGTACCTGAAGGAAAAGAAAACAAGCACGTATGTGCACCATTTCCTAAGTAGCGGCGAGCGAAAAGGAAACAGCCCAAACCGTAGCTTTCCTATGCATTACGTTTTTATTTTTTAATTGCTATTTATAGTTTTTGATTAATATTAGCTTAATGCATTGGGTAGCTTGGTGTTGTAGGGCAGTAGATGAATATTTATATTCGAAGAGTTACAAAATATAACGTTAGCAGAATAAGCTGGAAAGCTTGACCCTAGATGGTGATAGTCCATTATGCGAAAACGTTATATCTCTTACTACTGTTCCTGAGTACCCCAGGACACGAATAGCTTGGGGGAATCCAGCAGTACTAACTGCTAAGGCTAAATACATGTTGTGATCGATAGTGAACAAGTACCGTGAGGGAAAGGTGAAAATTAGTCCGGGAGGACGATGAAATAATACTGAAACCGTCACACCTACAAGGAGTCAGCGCGGGCATTTATGTCCGTCATGGCGTGCCTATTGAAGAATGAGCCAACGAGTTAATATATATGGCGCGGCTAAGACCGAAAAGGTCGGAGCCACAGGGAAACCGAGTACTAATAGTGCGACATTGTCTTATATATTAGACCCGAAGCCAATGCGAGCTTATCATGGACAGGGTGAAGTCTGTCGAAAGACAAATGGAGGCCCGAACCCGTATGTCGTTCAACTCATTGGGATGATCTGTGATAAGAAGTGAAAAGCTAATCGAGCTTGGTAATAGCTGGTTCTCTCCGAAATAGCTTTTGGGTTAGCGTCACGTGTTCCTCTTAGGGGTAGAGCACTGGAAGAGTTCGACAGGGAGCAATCTCGCGAACTCTATCAAACTCCGAATACTAAGAGTTAAGAACGTGGCAGTTAGACCGTGGGGGCGAAGCTTCACTGGTCAAAAGGGAAACAGCCCAGATCCATACTTAAGGTCCCTAAATCTATGCTCAGTGCTAGTAAGGATGTAAGATTTCTTTGACAATGAGGAGGTTTGCTTAGAAGCAGCAATCCTTTAAAGATAGCGT
Source organism: Candidatus Parcubacteria bacterium (assembly GCA_043722755.1). Classification (GTDB taxonomy): domain Bacteria; phylum Patescibacteriota; class Minisyncoccia; order Phycocordibacterales; family CAIZLB01; genus CAIZLB01. The sequence continues at coordinate 3,755 of JAYSOO010000016.1, read as the reverse complement.
AACAGCTCACTCATCAAGAGATTTTGCGCCACAAATGATCGGGGCTCAAGCATAGTACCGAAATTTGGGATTTATAAATTCTTTGGAATTTATGAGTGGTAGGAGAGTGTTTGCATCGCGATGAAGGAAAAGGGGTGACCCATTCTGGAGCATTGCAAAGTAAGAATGTTGGCACAAGTAACCACAATCGATGTGAAAAACATCGACGCCGAAAGATCAAGGTTTCCTCAGCTACGATTGTCGACTGAGGGTTAGTCAGGCCTAAGGGGATGGAGAGATCCGAACCCGATGGACACATGGTTAATATTCCATGACTTTGATATAGAGTGACGGAGTGACGGAGTGTAGTATATAACGCTGGTTATTGAATTCTAGTTTGGGTTATAAGGTGGAAGCTTAGGTAAATCCGGGCTTCTGATTTTAATATCAACACCAAGTAACTTGACGTAAGGTTATAAAGCACGCTTCCGAGAAAAGCTTCTAAACTTATCTATATTAAAACTGTACCGCAAACCGACACAGGTGATCAGGTCGAGTAGACCAAGGCGAACGAGTGAGAGGTCTTCAAGGAACTCGGCAAAAAAGCAACCGTAACTTAGGGATAAGGTTCGCCTACCGCAAGGTAGGCCTCAGCAAAAGTTTTTCCAGCGACTGTTTATCAAAAACACAGCTCCCTGCGAACTCGCAAGAGTATGTATAGGGGGTGACACCTGACCAATGCCAGAAGGTCAAATATTGGCGGTGACATAGCAATATGGCTGCTGACCGATATAAGCCCTGGTGAATGTCGGCCGTAACTATAACGGTCCTAAGGTAGCGAATTTCCTTGTCGGGTAAGTTCCGACGCGCACGAATGGTGTAACGACTGGAAAACTGTCTCGAAGACTCGCTCGGTGAAAATGCAATAGCGGTGAAGATGCCGCTTACCTGCAGTTAGACGAAAAGACCCTAGAAGCTTCACTACAGCTTGGTATTGAATATACGTTTTTATTGCGTAGAATAGGTGGGAGAATTTGAAGCGGAGATCTTGGTTTCCGTGGATTCGTCAGTGAAATACCACTCTATAACAGTGTATATTCTAACCTGAGAGGCAAAAACTCTCAGGAACAGTATCTGGTGGGTAGTTTTAGTGGGGCGCTATCCTCCCAAAAAGTAACGGAGGAGTTTACTAAGGTCCACTAGGCGCGGATGGAAACCGTGCCGATAGCGCAATGGCACAAGTGGGCTTAACTGTGAGACGTCAATGTCAAGCAGATACGAAAGTAGAACATAGTGAACCGACCCTTTGCATTAGATGCAGGGGAAGATTATCTGACAAAAGCTACTCTAGGGATAACAGGCTAGTTCCGCCTAAGAGTCCTTATCGACGGCGGAGTTCGGCACCTCGATGTCGGCTCGACTTATCCTGGGGCTGGAGAAGGTCCCAAGGGTTTGGCTGTTCGCCAATTAAAAAGTCACGCGAGCTGGGTTCAGACCGTGTAGGCACTAATATTATTTATTTTACGCAAGTAATTTATCTATCATTGGTATCTACACAGTCTGAATCCACACGAGGAAAATAAAATAACTAACAAAGAATGTTGAGATTAACCATTCTATTAAATTAGAATATTGCGGCGGTCACATATAGAAATATATATGATATAAAGTTAACTAATATCGGTGAAATCCTACTATGAAATGTAGAGGACAATACCGAGGGAAGCAATAAAATGTACCCGTAGAGACTACACGTTAACCATCTTAACTCATATGAGAAAGATGATGATATAGTCCAATGCACACAGTAATGTGTGAAAGACATGCGCAAGACAGGTTGGTCTCCTATCTACTGCAGGCGTTGATATTTGAAGGGATTTGTCTCTAGTACGAGAGGACCGAGATGAACTGACCTCTGGTCTACCAGTTGTCGCGTCAGCGGCACCGCTGGGTAGCTATGTCGGGAATGGATAAGCTCTGAATGCATCTAAGAGCGAAGCCAGCCCTAAGATTAGATATCGTTATGAGACTCGTGAGAGATTATCACGTTGATAGGCACCAGATGTAAGCATAGCAATGTGTTTAGTCGAGGTGTACTAATTAGTCCATACTATTAGGAAATATGTATATCCAATCGTGAAAGTGTATGTTAATTAAATTGTAATTGTCTATTTAAAAATAGAATAAAATAAAAGATCGAATCTTTTGTTCTGGTGACTCGTTGGTGGGGCCACACCTGATCTCATTCCGAACTCAGAAGTTAAGCCCACTTAAGGCGATGGTACAAGCTTTACGCAAGGAGAGTAGCTTGTCGCCGGAACAAAGTATTCGATATGAAAAACCCGCCGTTTGGTGGTTTTTTTGTGGTATTATATTTGTATGAAATCAAAAATTGGATTAACACTTGTTAGTATATTTGTTATTATAACTTTAATTATTGATATTCAATCATTAAATTGTGGAGAACTTTTTTGTGGAATCTGGTTAGTTTTTCCTGCTTTACCGTGGGTCGCTATTCCTTGGATTCCGGGTGATTATATGTGGTGGATATATTTTTCTCAATTGATTAACGCAGTGATTATATATTTTATTGGAGTCGGTATTTCAAAATTTATAAAGAAATAATTTAATATTTAAAATAATTTAATCTTGAACTGTATGTGATTATGGTGTATAAATAATTTACACCCTTCTGTTATTTCGATGGCAGAACACGAAACCGTAACCTTGTGTTGTGGTTTCTGCATTTATAGATATTATTCTCATACCCCAGCATATCTGCTATACTAACAAATATGACAGACCTAAAAAATGATCAGCGCTGGCTCCAAAGACTCGATAATCTTGATCGTGTTTTATTGCAATTGCAAAAAGAACTGGCAGATCCAAAAAAAGAGTTTTCTCTGATTGAAAGAACGGGCATCATTCATTTTTTCGAGATGGCTTTTGAATTATCTTGGAAAACCCTTAAAGATTTTTTCGAATACAAAGATATAGAAGTTTTCTCCTCCCCGAGAGATGTTATCAAGCATGCAGGTAAACTCGAGCTACTTGATAGTGCGTTATGGCTCACCATGCTTGAAGATAGAAATCTTTCAAATCACACCTATGATGAAAAATTATCAATAGAATTGTTTACTGATATAAAAGAAAATACATATGTAGGTTTATTTAAAAAATTAAGCAGTGCATTACATGCGCTTAATGTATAATGTATGGGACTTGAAGATAAATATGTTAAAGAAATAAAAAATGCTGGTGAAAAATTTGGCATACAAAAAATCATATTGTTTGGATCGAGAGCGTTAGGAACGCAGAAAAAACATTCAGATGTTGATATTGCGATATTATGCAAGGACAGAAAAACTTTTTTAAACTATAAAACATACTTGGAGTATGAGACGTCCATACCCTACACGTTCGATGTGATTCGTTTGAGTGATGTGACTCATGAAAAATTATTGAAACACATACAGGATCACGGTATTTTGTTGACATAAAACCCTCCACCCGTCAAAATTTATATGCTATAATACCCCCATGCTTTCATGGTCAGGAAAAAGAAAACTCGCTATATTATTATTCCTTTTTGTATTATTCGGAACACCGGCATCTCTTTACATATATAAAAATATGCAAAAACCTCCCTCATGCCAAGACGGTATTCAAAACCAAGATGAGCGAGGTGTCGATTGTGGTGGTATTTGTCGTATCGCGTGTTTTGCAAATGTAAAAGCAGAACCAGATATTCAATGGGCTCGAGCCTATTATGTAGC
>JAYSOO010000015.1:0-2252 GCA_043722755.1 Candidatus Parcubacteria bacterium | reverse complement strand
AGTCGGAATAACAGCATATATCTCCGACAATGTTCTAAACGTTGCAACAGCAGAACCAGGTATCCCAAACAATCCTGACTTTGTTGAGGTTGCTACGTTGGTTGTTAGCTTTGTATAGATATCATTCAACGTGTATTGCGTAGCATCCCCTGCAGTTCCCGATGGTGTTAAACTGCCGATAGCATTTGCAACTTGTGCACCGACCACAACAGTTAAGATAAGTGCCAACAATGTAAGTAAAGTTTTTTTCATGTGTATATAAATATTTAATTAATTTTTAATGTTTTAATAAATGCCTTAGTTAACGGACCAAAGTATCCAGATGCTGGTCTGATATTGTTTTTGATCTGAAATCGTATAAGTGCCTGTTTCGTCATATTTCCAAAATAGCTTGACTCCATACCAGGAGACCCTAAACCTTTTTTACTAACAATAAACCCCTGTGAATTGAGAAATTGCTGTAGATTTTTAACTTCTGGAGTAGTCATGTTAACTTTGAGGTTTTTTTGAGTATTTACAAGCATAACTGCTGAGCTCGGAACTATAGAAGGTGTTTTTGTTGGAGTATTGACCGTTGGCTCAGTTTTTGGCGCAAGTAAGCTTGCTGGAACATATGATGATGATCCACCAGATGATCCTCCTCCAGAGTAAGAAGGTGTTACCACTGATACAGGTAGTGTCCAAGTCGTTGTCACACTTGTTCCTGTTGCAAAAGAAAGCCAACCAGTATTGTCATTGTAGGCAAAGCCTGTAAGTGCACCGTTTGATAGAGTTACTCGAGAAAAATCAAAATACCCAACAGACTCACTCCATGCATAACCTGATAATATTCCATTAGTATTCACAACTCCATCCAAAACAAGCCAGCCAGTATTGTCATTGTAGGCATATCCTGTAACTGCAGTATTGGCAACTGTTGCATTTCTAAAATCAAACCAACCTACAGACTCACTCCAAGCATAACCAGACATATTGGCTGCAAAAGTTGGTACAGAGAGACACAAAGTTATGATTGCTATATATTTTTTAAATTTAAATTTCATTATTACAGTATACTATATTTATTTTTTATAATGTACTCTATTTTATCTCATCCAAGAGTTCTTTGTAAAGCGAATGCAGAAAATTTGTATTTATTATCTATCGTGTGATATTATGAATTAATAGAGAAAAAAGGTTCTCTGCCCGTTGCAGTGTCAGGCCCTTTTTCGCTTTTATGCTAAACTGTTTTTATAAAATTTGACAATAAAATATATTTTGCTAAAATACTTATGTAGTCTGAAGGACAGGAAATTAACAATCGGCTTGCTGCGGACTTTGCTTTATGTAAAGTACTTATGGATGAAATGTTGCCATTTTATGGTAATTGCCGTCATCCCAGATTATATCTAAGTTCACTACTCGTTATCGGGTAGTGTTTTTAGTTTCTTATAGTGCATTGTAACAATTTCAAAATGATCACCTATAAATTCCAAAACTATTCTTATTGATGAAACATCAATTGTTGAAATATTTTTTAGGAAATAGTGTCTATTATTTATAGTTTCAAATGAGGTGTAACTATTTAACACATTTTCTATATTATCTATAATAATATGCAATCGATATAAGATATACTCAACATCATATTTTTCAATAAGTTCAGCTGACCTACTTTCAACAAAATGCTTTAATGCTCTTTTGGAAATAAATACATCTTTATTATTCAATTTACAAACGAAAACCAACCCTAAAAAGTCAGCGATTAGTTCACCTTTTTGTAAATTAAGGTATTTAAATACCAGTTTTTTTACTATGATTATATTTTTAGTGATTTACAAATTTTACCAAACCTCTCATAAAGTTATCATAAAGAAATTATAAAAAACTGAGTTTGTAATTATCCTAAGCTAGTTTCTTTTTTTTGCAAATTCTAAAGTTTTACCGAAGTTTTAATCAAGTATAAACCAACCGTGATTCTTCGCATATGCCCTCAACTTTTTATTCGGATTTACTGTATATCTATACGTTGCCATCTTCAAAAGTGGAATATCAGAATTATGATCGCTGTAAGCAAATGATCCCTCGAAATCATATCTCTCTAATCTTGCAGCTTTTTCATACTTATAATTTATCTTTCCCAATATCCTACCAGTATATTTACTATTCTTAACCTCAAGCTTTGTTGCTGTGTACTCTGGAATATGAAAAAATTTGACAGCATATTTAGCTATTGGCTCAAATGAAGTTGTAACCAAAATAACCTTCTTATC
>JAYSOO010000014.1:0-2288 GCA_043722755.1 Candidatus Parcubacteria bacterium | reverse complement strand
CATCTCTCCTTTTGTTTGATTTACGTGCAAATATGATTATACTATAGATAGTCTAGAACACCCAATAAACATGGATACATTTATGTCAGATTATGATTCAAAATTCAGGCAATACAAAGCTCTTGATAGAGCAACAATTATTGCGGCGGCCAGTGAGTTCAGTTTAACTATAGTGACAACTGATATTCAGAATAACTTAGATTTTTTATCTGAATTCAAAAATATATACCCAGAAAAAACCACAGACACAAAACAATTTTCACTTCTGATACTCTTTTTTGCGATTCGTCGTCAACATAGATTGGTCGGTTTCGAAGAAGATATTCGAATGATCCCCCATTTGAAAAATATTTACCTCGCACTGAAAAAAGATAAGAAATTATGTGCGGCGCAGTTAGATATCTACAAATGGTTCACCCATCTGAAATAAAAAACCCAAATCGGCCAGGACCCTAAAAAGTCCCCGCCTTTTTCTTTTTTTTCTAAAAATACAAAGTCTTGAGCTTCTCTACTCTATGTTCAACTGGCGGATGAGTCATGAATAATTTTGTGAGTGTTTTTCCACCAGCAAATGGGTTTGTGATATACATATGGGCCATAGATTCTTTTGCATGCTCCATCGGAACCGTGTTGTTTGCATGAATTTTTTGCAAAGCACTTATTAAGCCATTTGGGTTATTTGTAATCTTTGCTGCAGTTGCATCAGCTTGAAATTCACGACTACGGGATACTGCCATTTGTATCATTAATCCGATAAATGGAGCAAGTATCATCACTAATATTCCAACAATGGGATTCACTCTATTTTCCCCGTCTCTCGAGGCAAAAATGTATATCATATGAGTAATAATTCCAGCCATGATTGCAACAACAGACGAAATAAGAATATCTTTATTGCCAACATGTGCCAACTCATGAGCCATCACACCATCAAGCTCATCTTGTGATAATTTTTGCAACAGTCCCCTTGTCGCAGCAACTCTAGCGTTATTTTTATTTCTCCCTGTAGCAAATGCATTCATACTGTCATCAGGAATAATATATACCTCAGGAGACGGTAGGCCTGCCATTGAGGCCAGTCTGTCAACTGTTCTTTGGAGTCGAGCACCTTCTTCAGTAGAGACATCAACCTTGACAGCACCTGAACCTTTGATAGCAAAGTAACCAGAAAACCAATAGGCGATAATGTTTTGAACAACTCCGATTATCAAGAAAATATAGAGATAGTTTATGTTGTCGAATTTTAATGCAATGGCGTATCCTAAGACACCCACTATGGCAAATGTTATAGCCATCAGAAGAAATGTTTTAATGTTGTTTTGAAATTGATTTTTGAATAAGGCTTGTGTGTTCATGAGAGTATTATACCACATTGGTCAATATGATAAAATCTGCATGCCATATTTTGATAAATCAAAACAGAAGTCCTTTTGTGGCGGAGATGATACATAGTCGCTCCGCTCCTTGTATCACATGCGCAAAACATATTCGCCTTGCTCATTGTTTTGCGGAGAGAGGGAGATTCGAACTCCCGGTACACTTTCGCGCACGCCACCTTTCCAAGGTGGTACTTTAAACCGCTCAGCCATCTCTCCATTTTTATTTAAGTAACAATAACACCAAATACATCAATATGTAACTTCAATTCTTCATTTTCTATGTCTTTATACACAATAATGTCAACTTTTTGTCCAAGATTTGATCCTATGAACATTCCATTTAAACTTGATCGTATTTCAAAATCAACCTTATCACCGTAAATACACAAATCAATATCTGATTGTTTTTTATAATTACCAATAGCTCTTGATCCAAAAATCTTAGCCTGTATTATCTCAGGATAAATACTTACTAAAGCCTTGATGGTTCTTATATCCCTATCGGTTAATCCAATTTGTTGTAAATTCATAAAACTTTTTTATTTCAATAATAAATATATTTTTAATATCTGACCCTAATCGAATACTTACACTTTCTTCATAAGTATGAACTGATAGATTTCTATCGTTTAGCATTGTAAGCCACTTTTCTGTGTTGTCTATATAGTTCAATCTTAGAGACTCTCTTATAACATCTTTTGGTGAATACACCTCTACCCCATCAGCTTCGAGCATATCCTTCATTGTTTTCCAAACAAGTTCAAATGTAAACTCAAAGTTTTGTATCATACCCGAGCGCAAGTCTACATCATAGAAAGGAAAAATTCTTGTTGTCCTATAAACTACACAAATCAATATCAATAAGCCTAAAATTATTTTCTAACAATCTTTATCCCCAACTCAATCATC
>JAYSOO010000013.1:0-15001 GCA_043722755.1 Candidatus Parcubacteria bacterium | reverse complement strand
CATTTGCCTCGCATAAATCTTTATGCTATATTATTGAGCATGTTAAACATAAGATTACAAAGAGTCGGAAGAAAAAACGATCCATCATTCAGACTAGTATTGATCAATTCAAAGTATGCTGCGAGAAGTGGTAAGGCTATTGAAGTACTTGGATCTGTTGATTTTCGTAAAAAAACTATAGATAAGGCAACATTTAAAGCTGACAAGATTAAAGCTTTTATCAAGGACGGAGCCCAAGTATCCCCAACGGTATTTAACCTGTTTGTTGATGCTGGTATCATGGAAGGTAAGAAGAAAAATGTTTTACCTAAAAAAACTCCTCAAAAAAAAGCAGAACCTAAAAAATAATTTTTAGGATCACATAAAAATCGGCTCAACCTATACATTGAGCTGTTTTTTATTATGTGGTATAGTTAAGCTATTATTAATTAATCAGTAATCAAAACAACAATATGCAACCAATAGACGACACACAATTTCTGTTAAACATAATAAAGCCTCTTGTTGAAGATCAGGAGAATATAAAAGTTGTCAGAACGGTAGATGAAATGGGCGTTTTGCTAACTTTGGAAGTTAACAAAAATGATATGGGTAAAATCATAGGTCGCGAAGGATCTACAGCTAAGGCTATTAGAACATTGCTTAGAGTTTTCGGAATGAAAAACAACTCGAGACTAAACCTAAAGATTAACGAGCCTACAGAGTAATCACGTTAAAAAACAGCTATCCGACGAAAAGGGTGGCTCTTTTTTTTGTCTTTAGCCTCTATGGCTCAATATAAAATGCCGCTTCCTTTCCTTGGAAGTAGGCATTTTATATTGAGCCATCCTGTGCTATCATAACGAGAAACATGGCATTCAATTTTTTTAAATCACTTTCAGGCAATAATGTCTCAAGCATAAAGAGCAGAGGTCAAGGAATAGGTATAGACTTAGGAACTGCCAATACTTTGGTGTATGTGGAAGGTAAGGGCGTTATTATTAACGAACCTTCCGTTGTTGCTATAAATCAAAAAACTAACCAGGTTGTGGCTGTGGGAAATCAGGCAAAGATTATGCTTGGAAAAACCCCAAGTCATATAGCAGCTATACGGCCTCTTGTTGATGGTGTTATTTCTGACTTTGAGGTTACGGAAGAGATGTTGTCTTATTTTATAAAAAAGACGGCTGAGGTTTTAAAAGTATCATCGCTTCAATCTGTCGTGATAGGTGTTCCATATGGAGTAACAAATGTTGAAAGACGCGCTGTTCGTGATGCTGCATACAATGCCGGAGCAAGACATGTGTATATTATCGAAGAACCCATAGCTGCCGCTGTTGGCATTGGCTTGCCAATAAAGGAAGCTGAAGGAAATATGGTTATTGATATCGGAGGCGGTACTGCTGATATTGCTATCATGTCTTTAAGTGGAATTGTCCGCGGTAAAAATCTTAAAGTTGCGGGAGACAGATTTAATACAGATATAATCTCATATATTAGAAATGAATTTAAAGTTTTGGTTGGAGAAAAAAGCGCCGAAAAATTAAAAATTGAATTATCAAATATTATTCCATCAGACCCAGTGCGTGAGTCAACCATCAGGGGGAGAGACCTTGTAAGCGGTTTGCCAAAAGAAATAGTTGTAACAGAAGAAGATATACACGATGCTATACATATATCAGCAGACTCATTGTTCGAGTCAGTAAAGGAAGTTTTGGAATCTACTCCACCAGAAGTTTTGTCAGATATAATGGAAAATGGTATTTATTTAACAGGTGGTGGAGCACTTATCAAAGGATTGGATGAGGCTTTGTCAGAATATCTAGGTATTAAAGTTACCGTTGCTGAAGACCCTTTAACGGCTGTTGTCCGCGGTACAGGCATTATTGCTTCCAATATAGAATTTTATAAGGATATAATAATAGAAAATGAAGATGAATTATCAATCAGGAGATAAGTTAAAAAATAGATATTTATCAAACGATGCTTTCACTAGTTTAACCAATAAATTAGGAGGTAGAAGTATCATAAGTTTGGGTAATAGACGAAAAAAAAATGCCTATAGAGTTGCAAATCAAGGTCTAAGTCTTTTTGATTATAAATCGGTTATTTATAAAACTTTTGTTATTATACTGTTGCTTATTATTTGTATTTATATAATTCCTCAAACGAGATATTTTGTGCATGGATATACAGCACAAACGATGAGTCTTGGTACTGAAAATGTTCAGTTGAATCAAAGTCTATTATCATTAGACACGTCATATGATGTAGCTCCAGTATTTTTAAAAACAGACGAATTTGTTTCTAAGCAAAAAAATGAAAATATTGACGACGGCATGTATGTGTATGATTTTTTTACAAATAATCTGATGGGTGTGACTATGGGAAATTCTTCCTCGACCATACATGTAAAATTGTTTTCAGATGCAGGGTTTAAAAATAATTTTTTAATTGAACATGATATTGTGATGTTACCGAAAGTAAATCTAGATGATCTTGCGACTACAACATCTTCGACTACTCCTGAATTTAAGGCTGAAATTGTGCAAGAGTTAGATCACACTTATCAGGCATATGTGTTTGAAGGTTTAGGTTATGGACAACTGGTTGCCAAGGTACCGCCAAAAACAGTAGTTAAAAAAGATTCATATGTATACGTGCGAACGGAAGATGGTCTGAAGCCTTTTGCAAAAATTATCAATGTTGATGAAGATAACAAATCAACTTTTACTATAATATATGCGCAGCTCGTTGTTTCCCCTCAAAATGTATATAAAGTCATCTTTAAATAAAAATATAAATGAAAAAAGATATTTCCCCAGAAGACATATTAATTGACCAGTTAAATTTGCCATCATTCGACAACAGTCAGTTAGAAGGTCGCATCATAAAGCCAATTTCAAATTATATATTTTACATAATAATTTTTCTGGTACTTATAGTCTTTACTTTTTTCTTATATAATTCATATAAATTACAAATAACAAAAGGTGATTATTATAAGAATAAGGCTGAAAATAATCGCTTTGAAACTACTCCTATTTTTTCGGCTCGGGGAGTTATTTATGATAGGAACAAGACTCCTCTTGCTTGGAATGAAGAGAGTGCTACCACATCGGCTTCGTCAACGGATAATACTCAGATTAGAAAATATAAAAATACAAACGGAATTGGAAATCTTTTAGGTTACATAAAATTTCCAAAAAAAGATAAAAACGGTTTTTATATAAATAAGGATGTTGAGGCTATTGGAGGTATTGAAAAATATTATAATGATGCATTAAATGGCAGGGCTGGATATTTTTATTCTGAAACAGATTCTTCTGGAAACCTTATCTCTCAAAATATTGTGGATTTGCCGCAAAATGGCGATGATGTGCATCTGACAATTGATTATGATGTGCAGTCGTCCCTGTTTGATACGTTTAAAAAAGCGGCAATGGAAAGTAATTACAATGGAGGTGTTGCACTGATTGCCGATGTGCGCGATGGATCTGTATTGGCGGCTGTCACATACCCTGACTTTGACTCAAATATAATGTCTATCGGAACAGATGTTGATACAATATCTGGATATATAAATGATGTCAGAAGTATATTTTTAAATAGGTATGTAGATGGATTATATGCTCCAGGTTCGATAGTTAAGCCTGTATTTGCATTGGCTGGACTAAACGAAGGTATTGTAAATGCCCAGGAAAAGATTTTATCTACAGGACAGATGTCTGTTCCCAATCCATACAATCCAGGACAGAGTACGATTTTCAAAGATTGGAAAGCACATGGATATACAAACGTAAGAGAAGCGATAGCTGTATCTTCCGATGTTTATTTTTATACGATAGGTGGTGGTGTCCCAGGCAAAAAAGGTCTGGGTATTTCTAAATTATATGAATACTCAAAATATTTTGGTTTGGAAAATATTCATAAAGATAACTTTTTTCAAAGCAGACAATCGGTCATCCCGACACCGGAATGGAAATTAAAAAACTTTAATGGCGATATTTGGAGGCTCGGTGATACATATCACTCATCTATCGGTCAATATGGATTTTCTATTTCCCCAATGCAGGCTTTAGGTATGACAATTATACTGGCCAAAGACGCTAAAGATGTTCCAGAGTTTAAAATAAATACAATAGAACCTACAAAATATGTTGTGATAGACGAAAAGCTAAAAAAAATAAATCCGGAGTATTATAGAGAAATTAGCGAAGGCATGAGATTGACGGTTACTGCCGGTACTGCAAAATCACTCGACTTTGAAGGTCTTAAACTGGCAGGTAAGACTGGTACAGCACAAACAGGAAATAGAAATCAATTTATAAACTCATGGTTTGTAGGTTTCTGGCCATACACAGATCCAAAATACGCTATAATATACATGTTGGAGAAAGGTCCTTCCACAAATACAAAGGGGGCGGCAGCCTATCTACGGGAGTTTTTGCAAAAATGCTCAACATATCAATGTGACTTAGAAAATAAAAACAAGAAAAAAATCAAAGATTTATCATCCACCTCATCTGTAATAAAAGAATCGCAAATAGAGAATGAAATAATATCAGATTAATATGACAATAGAAGAATTTAAAAAAATAAAAATAGAAGATAGTCCAGGAGTTTATTTTTTTCAAGAGGGCAAAGAAATCCTATATATTGGCAAGGCAACATCTCTAAAAGAAAGAGTTAGGAGTTATTTTTCCGGAGACTTGATAAAAACTCGAGGCATGCTTTTGGTTGATATGGTTGCAAAAGCAAATACTATCAAATTTAAAAAAACAAATTCAGTTTTAGAGGCTTTACTATTGGAGACCGAATTGATTAAGAAAAATAAGCCATACTACAATACTAAAGAGAAAGATGATAAAAGTTATTCCTATGTAGAGATAACCGATGACGACTTTCCAATAGTTCAGATTGTTCGGGGTCGAAATGTCAAAAATTTAAGTCAGGATAATTATTACGGCCCATTCCTTTCGATAACTCAGCTTCGAGCTGCTCTTAAAATCGTAAGGCGACTATTTCCATATAAAGATGAAAAATGTCGTACAGGCAGTGGCAAACCCTGTTTCAACCAGACGATCGGGCTTTGCCCCGGAACATGCACGGGCTCTATATCTGCTAAAGAATATAAGAAGCAAATAAAAAAGATAAAGTTATTTTTGTCTGGAAACACTTCTAAAGTACTACATATTTTGCATAAAGAAATGGATTCCTTTGCTGGAGAAAAAGAATTTGAAAAGGCAGGAAAGGTAAGGGATAAGATATATGCACTAAACCACATCAATGATATTTCCATAATGAACAGGGAAACAAATATAAACGATTTAAGAATAGAAGCTTATGACATAGCCCATATGTCTGGAAAAAATATGATTGGCGTGATGGTTGTCATGATAAATGGAGAATTTAAAAAGCATGAATATAAAAAGTTTATCATAAGAAATCAAGATACTGCCGACGATGCCAAGGCACTGTATCAGGTACTGTCTCGCCGCTCAAATCATAAGGAATGGGAAGCTCCTAATCTAGTCGTTGCTGATGGCGGCAAGGTTCAACTGGGCGTAGCTCAGAAATTCTTTAAAAATTCTGTGTCAGTAGTGAAAGATGACAAGCATAAGGCAAAGGATATTTTAAACAAGGAAATCCTGATAGAAAAAAATATCAAAGAAGAAGATATATTAAAAATAAATGCAGAGGCACATAGATTCGCAATAACTTTTTTTAGGAAAAAATTGAACAAAAATGCCTTTTAGACTAAGCTTTTTACAGGTTGTGCAATGGCGAGGTAAAAAAAACGGCATTTCATTCATTTCCATAGTAAAAAAAACATAAAAGATATATAATAAAAATATATGCAAAAGTTTCTATTTATTAAGTCAGCTCACATTGATGATGAGATTTCTCGCTACAATACTCAAGAGGATATAGTGTCTCTCGAACAAACTCTAGTTAAGATATACAAGGATATTGATATAGAGATTTGTGCAGTAACTGCCGATAGTGAATGGCTGATGCACGGGAGAAAAATTACGCCAGAGATCAGGCTCAAAACTTATGACAGGGTTTTTGTATTCGTTCACAATATTGACAAGACTATTGACAGCATAAGACAAAATACAAAGCTGTTTGCCAAGCAGACAACCTTTCTATACAAAGCTGAAGATGAGGTTTTTCATAATGCAGAAAAATTATCTGAGCTTATAAAGATAAACAATACTGAAAATTTTAAAATAAAATTTCCTCATCAAATTCATATCAACACCAAGAGGTACAATGATGATGCTGTCACTACGGGCGAGATAGTCTCAAAATATATGAGACAGTTATTTTTACCGGTACACACCCTTGAGACAAAGCATTCAAAGTATAAAAATCATAAAAATATAAACCTTTCATATAATGCTAAAGAGTTTGTTGAAAATATAGACTTGCTTCGGCATAAATTTGATGATCTTACATTTCGTGAATATATCATGGGCAATCAGGTCTATGTGGCTGTTATTCCTGATTTCAAAGGGGAAGACTTTTATACTTTCTTGCCTTTGGTCGAGAAAGATATCAATGGCATCAATATGTTTGAAGTTGCCAATATTTCAATACTAGAGAAAGAGGGTGCTAAAAATCTAGCTACAAATATTTCTAAAATATCTTTTCAAAAACAGCCGGTCGTATATAAACTCTCCATACATCCAAAAAGGGGAATATTCGTTCAGCACAGTTCATCATTGCTGACATATTTGCTGTATTATCCAGATTTTGTGTTTGAAACCGCAGGGTCTTTGGGGTTAGATATCGAGGAGTTTGTAAGTAAAATATTTTAGTAATTTTCATTAAAAAAACTAATAAAGCATGCTATAATAATCTTCATATGTCATACAATTTTTCAAATTTCCTAAACAAAGCCAAATCTATCGAGACTTGGTTACAAAATGAATATCAGAATATCAGAACAGGTAGAGCTTCAACGGCTTTTCTGGATCAAGTGAAAGTGGAGTCTTATGGAGACATGGTTCCTCTGTCAAACGTGGCTTCTATAGGTATTGAAGATGCTAAGTGTATTCGTGTGTCTCCTTGGGACTCATCCTTGATCAAGGCTATAGAAAAATCTGTTATAGTAGCTGACTTGGGGGTATCAACATCAGTTGATGAAAAGGGTTTGCGTATTATTTTTCCTGACCTAACAGGTGAAAGAAGAATCCAGCTTAACAAACAGGCTAAAGAAAAACTTGAAGATGCACGTGTTTCTCTTCGACAAGAGCGAAACGCAGTGAACGATGACATGAACAGTCAAAAAAAGGATGGAGAAATGAGTGAAGATGATGTTGCAAGAGGTAAAAAAGAGTTCGATAAGCATATGGAAACAGCTATGACTGCTATCGATTTATTATTCGCTAAAAAAGAAAAAGAAATACTAAACTAATGATAACTGCAATTATATTTTTATTAGTCTTGTCAATTTTGGTTTTTGTACATGAATTGGGACATTTTCTATTTTCAAAACTTTTTAAAGTTCGTGTGGATGAATTTGCACTTGGTTTTCCTCCACGAATTTTTTCATTCAAGAGAGGTGAAACTACGTATGCACTAAATGCACTACCACTTGGAGGATATGTGAAAATTCATGGCGAGAATCCTGAGGATGGGGATAATATAAAAGATAACAGAAATTTTCAAAATATATCTTGGGTAAAACAAGTTATCATTCTCAGTGCAGGTGTTTTCTTTAATCTTTTGTTTGCATGGATTCTAATGTCACTTACTTTATTTATCGGTACTTCGAAAGTGGCACTTGACGGTGTTAATGACAAATACATACAAGGTGAAAGACAAGTTATTATTCATCAAATCCTAGAAGGAAGTCCTGCTGATAAAGCTGGTATAAAAGCAGGAGATTATGTGCTGGCAATAAATGGTTCAAGTACGACTGATATCAAACAAGTGCAAGAAAGTATTAAAAATGCCCCATCGCCTTTTGTGATTATCCTGTCTAAGAATAATGCAACTTCGAGCATAGAAGTACAAAAAGGAGAAAACAACACTATTGGAGTTGGTTTGGCTGAAACTGCAAAAGTTCGTATGGGAGTATTTTCAAGTATTTATTACGGAGCGCAAGGTACGTACAACTTAACCACTCAAGTTTTTGGTGGGGTTATTGGATTCTTTGGAAAATTATTTACAGGGCAGGGTTCATGGGACGAGGTTTCGGGTCCTGTGGGAATCGCCAAGGTTGTTGGCACGTCATCTCAAGAAGGTTTTGTATCACTGTTGTTTATAACAATACTCATATCTATATCGTTGGCAGCGATGAATATATTACCATTTCCTGCTCTGGATGGAGGACGTATTGTAGTCGCTGTTGTTGAAGGAATTTCAAAAAGAAAGCTGCCTATCAAATTTGTAAATGCTTTAAATAGCATCGGATTTATATTATTATTACTATTGATGATAGTTGTAACTGTTAAAGATATATTATAATTATAAAAAATGGAAAATAACCCCTACAAAGCTGATTATCATAAATACTTGGAAGATTTAAAATTAAGCTTAGATCAGGCTGGTGCTTATGTGCACTCAAATCAAAATACTGAACCTGCACAAATTATCGAAACAAGTTCTAAAACAAGTTTGTGGAAATTTGGAGTTGGTGCTGTGGCCGTTGTAACCGTAGGTGTTTCTGTTATTTCGTTTCTAACTCAAGGAATGCTTATGTTCTTCGATAAAGACACTGCTGTACAGATGCCCGCCATTGTAAAATCAGATCAAGAAAAGGTGAGTGATGAATTAAAAAATATGTATATACGAGCTGATTTGCAAAAAAAAGTTTTTGCAGCAGATGCTGAAAAAGAAATCGTGACAGTCAAAGAGGATGTTGATATAAGTAAATTTTTTAATATAAATATTCCAGGGATATCACGCATAGGCTATGATGAAAGTTTAGGTAATAAATTTTTAACAGATAATATAAATAAATATAGCGATAAGACTTTAGTTATCGGAACAAGGGAAAATTTAAACGATCCTGCTCCCGGAGGGGACGATGCAATGGAAGATAGATACGATTTGACGCCAAAGCCATATGTACCTGTGTTGTCATCTAAAGCATATCTTCTTGCAGATTTGGATAGTGGGGAAATTATTCTAGAAAAAAATTCTGACGAAGTATATCCTATAGCATCAATTAGTAAAATAATGACAGCTGTTATTGCAACAGAAAAAATGAACCTGCAGGAAGTTGCTATAGTGTCACGAGATGCGACAAATGCGTATGGTGGACAAGGTGGATTGTCCTTAGGTGAAAAGATCAGATTGTCTGATTTGATATTTCCACTTTTGATGGAATCTAGTAATGATGCTGCTGAAGTATTTGCTGATCATTTCGGTCATCAGCAATTTATGGATGAGATGAATATAAAAGCCGCATCTCTTGGAATGGAAAGTACATACTACAATGATCCGTCTGGTTTGGATCCTAAAAACAGCTCGACTCCCAAAGACCTCTTAAAATTGGTTCGTTATATATGGAAACATGATCCCACTGTGTTCGACACAACTCGTGTTAAGCAGTTCTCTATAAAAGGACATACATGGTTAAATAGAAATGCTCAGTTGCCATTGGTTGGATATGTGGGCGGTAAAAACGGATTTATTGATCAGGCTCGACAGACAACGGCTTCTATATTTGAGATACCAACTTTGAAGGGAGGTACCAGAAAGGTGGTGATGGTGATTTTAAAAAGTAACGATAAAAATGGTGATGTGATTAAGTTGATAAATTTTTTGAAGAAATCGGTTGTCTATACGCCTTAATAATTTAGAAAAAATTAATTATTTTTTTATACTTTCTTAAAAAGAACTTTACTGGTGATTTGATAAAATTTTCTAATGCAAAAAGATTTTGATAAGTGGAACTCTATGAAGAAGCATCTAGATAGAAAGACTAGAGATTTAATATTTAGTGAGGGTGAGGTTTGGTGGTCATATTACCAACTACTACAAAAATAAAAGCAGGTCCTAATTTTTATAGATTTATAACCAAAGGTTTGGAAAGGCGAGCTATGCTATACCAAATCAAGTTTATATCAACCAACAGATTGGATATACGGGAATCAGAAATGAATAAAGATGATTTTGTTAAATTAAAAAAATCCTTAGCGAATTTGCTAGGAATTTTTTCATGGTCACCAGGCGGTCAATAAGAGGTCATTGCCTGGATCAGTGGGTTTCCCCTGATATATGTCAATAATATCAAATCTACAGCCCTTGTCAAATGTAAATTTATTTATTTCATTCCGTTTCAGTCCTCAGACCTTTGTCTAGGACAAAGGTCCTGCGAAGAAACTCATTCCATAAATAAATTTAGTAAAATTGGCAATTGTGATATAATCACACCATGCAAGATGAAAAGAAACAAAAGAACATAACCTATTTTGGCGTGACAGACGCCCGTGGCAAGCAGAATAAGTTCGGTATCTATCAAGAAGACAGACTTCGTCATATGTATGCTATTGGTAAAACAGGTATGGGTAAATCAACCCTGCTTGAAAATATGGCCATTCAGGACATACAAAACGGTGAAGGCTTGGCATTTCTTGATCCGCACGGTAAAACAGCTGAATTGCTCTTAGAATTCGTTCCAGAGCATCGTATTAAGGACGTTATCTATTTTGCACCTTTTGATCTAGAACATCCTGTAGCTCTAAATGTGCTTGAAGATACTGCTCCTGGGGATGAATCATCTCTCAGTATACGATCTCAATTTATCGTGTCTGGCTTGATGTCGACTTTTAAGAAAATATGGAAAGATCAATGGTCGGCTCGTATGGAATATATACTCAACTATACGCTTTTAGCGTTATTGGAAATTCCTGAAGCTACACTACTGGATGTTAACCGCATGCTCTCTGACAAGGCTTTTAGAAGAGACGTTATCGAGAGGCTCAAGGAACCGACTGTTAAGTCATATTGGGAAAAAGAATTTGCATCTATGACCGACAAGATGGTTGCTGAAGCTGTGCCTGCAATTCAAAATAAGGTTGGACAATTTATTTCAAACGCCTTGATTAGAAATATCATAGGACAGACAAGATCATCTTTTGATTTTAGAAAAGCGATGGATGAGAAAAAAATCATCATTTTCAACTTATCTATTGGGCGCATTGGCGAAGATGCTGTAAATCTTTTGGGATCACTTTTTGTGACTAAGATTTATCTTGCTGCCATGAGTCGTGCCGACATGTCAGATCGCGAAATGAAAGATGTTCCAAATTTTTACCTTTATGTGGATGAGTTTCAAAACTTTATAAATGACTCATTTGCCCAAATTCTTTCTCAGGCACGTAAGTATAAGCTAGGTCTTATAGTTGCACATCAATACGTGAAGCAAATGACTGAGGTGGTGCACGATGCTATCTTTGGAAATGTGGGTACTATGATCGCATTTCGTATCGGTGCTGAGGATGCAGATGCCTTTGAAAAGGAATTCAAGCCAACGTTCTTGCCTGAAGATTTTACAAATATTGGCAGATTTCAAATGTATTTGAAGCTTATGATCGACGGGGTAACATCACCAGCTTTTTCTGCCACGGGTATGGACCCATATCAGCCGCCACGGGAAAACTTTGTGAAGGAAATCATTGATTCTTCTCGTGCTTTGTATTCTCATCCAAGAAAAGAGGTGGAGGCTCATATATTAAAATGGACTTTGGGAGGCAATAAGGATGAAAAGAAAGTTGAGCACATGAGAAATATGGAAAATAAAATCGAAAGCAGATCAGATACTAGACAAAATACGCGACTTGATGTGCGACCTGATGTGCGAAGAGATATTCAAAGAGAACAGCCCAGAAGAGAAATGCAAAGATCAGATACGAGAGCTGATATCAACCACGATACTAGAAGCAATGTAAGGCCCAATGACAGACCAAGACAAGAGCCTAGGTCTCAACCCGTGCACAATCCTTTTAAGATTGCGTTCAAGGAAGTGGAAGTAAAGATAGAGATGCCTGCAGACATGGACATAAAAAAAGTCCCAGAAATAAAATTTGAAGAACTGAAAGTAGTTGATAAGATTAGCAAAAAAGAAGTCGATGAAAATACTCTTAAAGACGTTTTAGGTTTGAGGGAGTAATCTTGTCAAGAGTCTTGTCAAGCATTTCTTTTCCTCGTCGTTCGAATAACTTGTGTACTGCATAAGATAATCCAAATACAAATATGATTATAGAAGGAAACGATACGAACAGGGGAATATTTTTTAGGTCTGCGTAGGTAAATGCTATTCTTCCTATTTGGTTGTGAAGGACATATAGGGGGTAAGTGAGCAAGCCTAGAATGTTTACGTATGCATTGTTGGGAATTTTAAATTTGTTTAAAGATATGAGAATGAATAGTATATAGAAAATTGCTATATAAACAAAGATAACAGAAGGTTTGAATGGAACTCCAAAGCCCTCGCTTAGATAAGGGACCCTTTTTAAGGTGAACAATATTGATGCTGTCAGCGTATTACATAGTGCAAAAATTCTCCATCTAGTTAAGCCTTCTTTGTATATCTTATAGAAAATAACGCCGGCAACGAAGTTTGGTATCCATGTTAGTTGGGATTCGACATCTATTGTTAGAAAAATTGCAGACAACAGCATTATCACAGAAAGGGGAATGGAAAGGATTTCTACTTTTTTGAACTGCTTGAATATGAGGAGCAAGAAAATTATAAAATAAAACTTCATCTCAACTGCCAAGGTCCAATACACGCCGTCTAACGGGTCAGCATTAAAGAAACTTGGCAACATGGTCATGCTTGTGAAGAATCGATACCAAGACATGTCGGAATATATAAGATGTCCTCCAAACAACAAGAATAAACTTGTTACGATTGCCGATGCCCAAAATACAGGATACAGACGTCCGATTCTTGATTTAAAGAATCCATAGGCACCTCTATTTTCGGCTGAAAGTGAAATTACGAATCCTGACATTATAAAAAATAAATCCACTCCTAAATAGCCGTATTGAAATAAATATCGAAGTATAGGGGTGTCGACGTAAGATAAGTCTCGATAGTAGAAAGAAAAGCCATAATGATAGAGCACTACAAATATTGCAGCAATAAATCTCAGGGTATTTATCGACCCTATTTTTTGCGTATTTTGAGCTGATTGTTCGAGTGTCATAATTTTATAATTGTATCCAATCTTTTGGCAGGATTTCCAGTGTATCAGAAGTATGTTTTTTGGTCCATTGCTTCGGGGCTATTATTATTTTACTATTATTTTGGTTAATGTACGCGGCCCACCAAGAAAAAGTTGAATTGGCAATAATGTTGTGCGAGCATCTGCTCATAAGTATGAGTTCTTCGTATTCGGAAAGGTCGTCGTTTGATACAAAAATAGTATTATGCATATTAAGATTATTTTTAGCCCATTCAATATCGTCTGAGAAAACAAAAAAATGAGGGTCTGTAACTTTTGACGTTATGCACTCCAGAGCATTATAATAGTAATCTAGGCCACACATTCCGTGGTAATCGTTCGTAGACGCATCATCGGCGTAATCACCTCGTCGTATGTGTATGGAAACAGAGTTATCTGTCATCTTGTCTGCGAATTCTTGGGCTGTGAGACTTAACGGATCTTTCAGGGTAAATTGTTGCAATAACCCACCTTTTATTCCTGTGAAATATTTCTCGCCTTGGTAATAGCCGTATTCACCTGTAATTTTTTGTTTAATTTTCTTGAATAATTTTTGTATCGAATCTTGTTTTACATTCTGAAATTTTACGGTAGGATCGATATTAAATTTTTTCAATAGGAAATGACGCTCTATGTCATTGTTGTTTTCGGAAAAAAAAGAGGTATCAAACACGACATCTTTCTTATCTATGAGGATTAATTTCAAGCCGTGCGCATATTGAAAAAGCTGGTTGCCAAGCCCTCCTTTGATTTCGATGATTTTATTTGCGTTTTTCATTAGTTTTTTATATTTCTTAATATGTCGATTATTTTTGCGAGAATGTATCCGTTGTATGAATTTTTATAAGTGCGCACAATATGAGCTTGAGTGTCTCGACCTACTTTTATTTTCTTTGAATTGCTTTGGCTGGTATGTTTTCGATAGGCAGTGGAGTAGGTATTTAAGTTTGCATATTTATATTTTAAGCCAATCCTGATCCATAGGTCGTAATCTTCCCAGATCGGCAAGCTTTCGTCGTATGAACCTAGATCGATTATTTCTTGTCTTCTATATATGACACTAGAATGGCAAAAAAGATTTTTTAATAATAAAAGTTTATGTATAGCAAAATTGCTTGAAGGGTAAGTTACTTTTTTAAGCATTGTGCCTTCCTCATTAACGATAATCATGTCTGTGCCTATAAGTGCGTAATCTTTGTGGTTATCTAAAAATTGTATCTGATCAGAAAGCTTGTTGCTGTCTATCCAGTAGTCGTCACTATCAAGAACTGCAACATATTCACCTGTAGAGAAGGAAAGGGCTTTGTTTCTGTTTTTATTTATGCCTAAATTTTCTGAATTTTTTATATATTTGATCCGAGGGTCTTTTAAGTATTCTGCCAGCACAGATTCGGTATTGTCAGTTGAACAGTCATCCAATATCAATAATTCCCAGTTTGTGAAGGTTTGAGATAATACAGAATCAATAGCTTGTTTGATGTAGTGGGCCCGATTGTAGGTGCACATTTGGATGCTTACTTTCATATTAGTTTGTGTATATTATTTTTTAATAAACCAGAAACAGCCGCAAGCATAATCTTCGTTCTTAACTAATGCAGGATTGGCATCCTTAATAATTCCTCCAGTTTCTTCATGTTCCGGTATCAAAGAAAACTCTTTTAGTTCAAACCCTTCAAAATATGAGATAACTTGTTCATATGAATATATTCGGTGAGCGTTAAACTCGATCTTTGGCTTACCTACAGGTGTTACAAACAATAGATTGCCTCCAAGTTGTACGACACGCTTAAGCTCGTTGATGGCCTTAATGTCACCTTCAGCATCTATCG
>JAYSOO010000012.1:0-2335 GCA_043722755.1 Candidatus Parcubacteria bacterium | reverse complement strand
CAATCTCATTTTTTATCTTTTTCATAGTCTCTTTTGAAAATCCCTTGAATGTCGCAGCAACTTTATCTTTCATAACCTTAGGCTTTATTTCTATGGTCAAATTTTTAAAAGACGTTGGCAAGCCAGTTTGAGTATCAAGCACTAGCTCATAATCGTTTATACTTATTTCATATTCCAAAAGGTCAGATATAGGTTTCAACGACGCGACATAGTCTTGAATGAGCTTACTGCGAGACAATAAAACTTTTTCAAAATCTTTTTTATCAACCACAACAAGAGCGCTTTGACTTATCTTGTTGTCATATACATAATTCTTCTTAAGAGAAATGAGGTTTTCGGGTATCAGAGAAAGGATGTCGGCGTTTGGAAGATTTGTGACTGCAACAGATTCTACTTTTGCAGTTGCAGGACCGGAGTCAACATAGTCAACTGCATAAAAATTATCATAATTAGAAGTACCCTTAAACCCTATAACTTTGTACTTTAACTGATCAGTGCTAGTTGCATTTTTTATTGTTGACTTAATATCGACAGCTTTTTCCAAATAATAAGTTACCCCGTTAACATCAAATCTTGTATCCTTAATCACTTGCACATTTATATTGGATTCGTTTATCAATTTAACCTTCATTGAAGTAAGAGGACTTGTGGTAGAAGTATTCAAATTATAATATTCACCAGCGGATGCCTTAACGTCTTTTAAAGTTGATGTGGACTCTTCAAAACTAGGTGCAAAAATATTTCTATCTTTAACTTCATTATTATAGATCAAATTGTACGACAAGCTTGATGAAGAGTTTTGACTTTGTTCTGATAAAGCCATCGGAATGGTATCATTAATTTCAAAAATTATCGATTTGGTTTCAAAAGAAATTTTAGTTTTATTATTAAACACAGAATAATAAACGACAGACAAGATAGCCAGAGTTGCAACTATCAATATCATTGGCCATTTACTCTTTTTATCTCGGCCATCTATAGTGTGATACACCTCTCTCATTGTTATGATGGGCTCATTTTTTAAAATCTTACTCTCCTCTTTTGGAGCTTTTATTTTAGCAAGACTATTTTTTTTAGGTGGTATTATATCTGAGTACATAAGTATATTCTAATTTAAAATATTTTTTTAGTAAATATGTTTGATTCATTTGTTAAAAGCTTATCTAAAATATAAGCATCACTCTTTATAGAATTAGCAACTATAAAACCCATAGCAAACAGCATACTTTCATCTAAGCAATATATCCTTATATATGTATCCTTCTGTATCAAATCCATGTTTATATTATCTATAAAATCACGGATTTGGGCTTTGATAGCATTCAGCTCTTGGTTTATTGATTCGTCTATTTTTACCCTTGCTGCCTCATCTAGGTCTAACCAAATATTATTCAAATTTTTATCATGATTAAGTGAGAGTTTTACGGGATACAAGTTCAAAGATTTTGATTTTAGAATCTTATCCAAGATGGAAGCGTCTACATGTAATGCTTCTCTAATCTTATTTTTTATAGAAAGATAACCAGATTTTATAAAAAGCGTGGCAACATTTTTATTTTGATAAATATATGACAAATCCAATCCTCTATCTTCTATAATAATCTTTAATTGATTTTCACTTTTTTGATCCTTGTCATTTTCATTTATATAAGAATAAATAGAATCAATCTTAACCACATGTAAATGAAAGATGCTGTCAAGCGTATTTTTCAAACGAGTTAAAAAGTTTGTTGAGCTGTAAACACTCAAATATTGCAAGTGTATCGTATCAGTCATCTGATTGGCCAATTTTTGTACGTTGTACCCATTTAGTGCAATATTGAATATACTATTTTTCAATATAGAAACATTCTCACTTTCTTTATGCACTATCAGCCTGTCTATGAGTTTTTGAGTTATTTCGGTTGACTTATCAAACTTTTTTTCAAGATCCATTATCTCATATATGCACCATGGGCTGGTCAAGATAACCAGCATGCTATCTATGTATTTCTTAGTTTTTTTATATGTTTCAGTATTGACAAAATCTTGACAGATATCCTTACAAACATAGATAACACGATTTTCATAATCTACATTGGTTTCATTTTCTATTGTTGAAATTTCTTGTGTACCCAAAAGTTCATATAAAGCATCTTTATATGAGTACATATTTATAGAAAAAGGTTTGATAAGAAAAACAATTTGCATTGATGTTATTATAAATCAATTTGCAAATTAATACTATTCCGATGAATCAACTCCAACTTCTCCAGTCTTGTCATCTTTTTTATTTTCCACTCCCTCCTCATGGCCTCTTTCTTATCTGAGTACTCCTCCTTGTGGACCACTTTTA
>JAYSOO010000011.1:0-5788 GCA_043722755.1 Candidatus Parcubacteria bacterium | reverse complement strand
CTGTGGTGCTTATTATTATCCGTGAACTCCTTACAGGTTCTAAAAGATTTGGTGAAATTCATGAGGTTCTTGGTGGTGTAAGTACAAGAACATTGACTGAGAAATTAAAAATTCTAGAAGAAAATAAATTAATACTTCGACTTGAATTTAAACAAAAACCTCCACATGTTGAATACTCGTTAACGGTGAAAGGAAAGGGTTTAAAGAAGGTGGTACACGCGTTGTCTGATTATGGTGAGAAATATTTATAAGTAAAGTCAGGTTTACATAAAAGTGTTTAACAAGTATACTGATCCATAAAGATATGAAAGAAAAAGAAATTATTAAAAATAATGTGTATAAACTTCGTGTGGAAAATAATATAACCCAGGAAGACCTTGCTCTGAAAGTAAATGTTAGTCGTCAAACTATCATCGCCCTTGAAAAAGGTAATTACACACCATCTATATTATTAGCATTGAAAATAGCTAGCTTTTTCAAAGTATCGGTAGAAAAAATATTTAACATACATTATGAAAAATAATATTAAAGAAATAATTTTAACAATTTGTATAATAGTAGTTTCGGTTTTATTACTAAACCCTTTTGATTTTTGGATGCCAAACATGCTGGTTATGTGTATGCTTGCCTCAGTACTCGCATTGTTTGGATTATTTGTAGGGTTGATATTGCGTGAAAAATCAGAAGATGAGAGAGATGATGTGCACAAAGGGTTGGCTGGTAGAAATGCTTTCCTTGCTGGCTCAGTCGTCTTGATAATTGGTATATTTGTTCAAGGTATATCTCACACTATAGACACATGGCTTGTGTTAGCCTTGATAACTATGATTATTACAAAGGTTGTAACCAGGATCTGGACTGATAAGAATTTATAATATACCAAGGTTTGATATGTCAAATGTAAAGGATACTTTACATTTGTTTTTATATTTTATATAATAGAAGTATATAAAAATAATAAACAAAAAATAATAAACAAAAAATATGAAATCAACAAATATAATAATTGCAATAATAGTTTTAGTTTTGCTAGGTGGTGGTGTATATGTTTTAAATAACAATACAAACACTGTAGACAAAGAAGCTATGATGAAAAAAGATGATGCTATGATGTCTTCGTCTTCTGATAAAATGATAGAAAAAGATGGTGCGATGATGGTAAAAGGCGCTAGTTACGAAGCATATTCACCTGAAAAAATAGCATATGCAGAGAAAGGTAATGTAGTTCTGTTCTTCAGAGCGGGATGGTGTCCAACATGTAGAACTGTAGATGCAGATATAAAGGCAAATCTAAAAAACATTCCTGCAAACCTTACTATATTAGATGTTGATTATGATAAATCTTCAGATCTTAAGAAAAAATATGGAGTTACATATCAGCATACTTTTGTACAGGTTGATGCAAAAGGTGAACTTATTAAAAAATGGGTGGGTGGATCAACACTTGCCTCTGTTGTAGGTCAAGTAAAATAATTAAAACATAATATGTTATTACTCATCGTATCATTTATAGCTGGCATACTAACCATACTTGCACCATGTGTTTTACCTGTACTTCCTGTTATCTTAGGTAGTTCTGTAAATGATAAAAAAGCAAATAAGAAAAAGACCTTAACGATAATACTCTCTCTGGGGATTTCAGTTATACTTTTTACTTTATTATTAAAAGTTAGTACATTGTTTATAGATATACCAGAATATACTTGGAAAATAGTATCAGGTATTATTATACTTGTACTTGGTTTGGTTACCATATTTCCTTCACTTTGGGAAAATAAGTTCATCGCCAAGTTGAGTAGAAAATCAAACATTGCCTTAGGGAAGGGGGATCAAAAGAAAAGTTTTTGGGGAGATGTAATAGTTGGAGCGTCACTCGGTCCAGTATTCTCAACATGCAGCCCAACATACTTTATTATCTTAGCCACAGTGTTGCCAGTGAGTCCATTGCTCGGCCTTGTTTATTTACTAGCTTATGCACTTGGTTTATGTTTAGCATTGTTTGTTGTGGCTTTGATAGGTCAAAGAATAGTAGATAAGTTGGGTGTAGCAGCAAATCCTGACGGTTGGTTTAAGAAAACTCTTGGAATAATCTTTGTTATCGTTGCTGTGGGTATACTTACAGGGGCTGATAAAAAACTACAGACGTATATACTAGATAAAGGTTTTTTTGATGTGACCAAGATAGAACAAAGGTTACTAGGTTCACAAGATGAAAAAAGTTCGTCTGTAAATCTTTACGGTGAATATTTGTCTATATCAGAAAAAGATGCGAAGTATAAAAAAGCTATAGAACTAGTTTCTCCTGATGGATACATAAACACTGGTGGTAAGCCGATAACTTTAGCTGAACTAAAAGGTAAAGTTGTATTGCTCGATGTGTGGACATATAGTTGTATAAACTGTAAACGAACTATTCCATATATAAACCAATGGTATACAAAATATCAAGATAAAGGTTTTGAGGTGGTAGGACTTCACACTCCAGAATTCGCATTTGAAAAAGTTCAAGCAAATGTTGAGAAAGCAGTTCTGGATTTTAAGATAAAATATCCAGTTGTTTTGGATAATAATTATCAAACATGGAATGCTCTTCAAAATCAATATTGGCCACGAAAATATCTGATAGATATAGATGGATATGTTATCTATGATCATATAGGTGAAGGGGCCTATGAGGAAACAGAAAAGGTTATACAATATTCACTTAAGGAAAGGGCAGAGCGTATGGGTATAAAAGTAGATATATCTTCAGGTGAGCTTGTAAATATAAAAACTGAAAAAGGAAATGTAGGCAGTCCAGAAATATATTTTGGTTCTGCTCGAAATGAGTATCTTGCAAATGGAAAAGTTGGAGTTCCAGGAGTTCAGGAGCTTAATCTTCCTAAAAATATTTTACTAAATAAATTATATTTTGACGGTAGTTGGAACACGACTTCTGAACATGCGGAAAATACAAAACCCGGAAGTATAGTTTTCAAATACGATGCAAAAACTATATATATGACAGCAGGATCGGAAAAAGGTGTTGAGACTGAAATATATCTAGATGGAAATTTTGTTAAAAAACTGATGATAAAAGATGAGGGTCTGTATACTCTTATCGAAGGAAGTGACTATGGGCAGCATACTATTGAGATAAAGATACCTAGCGGAAAGTTGAAGGTCTTTACGTTTACGTTTGGGTAATAATATAATTTCTCTTATAAAAAACAGGTTTAATGGACCTGTTTTTTGTTTATGCTATAGTATGAAAATATGATTAATTCTCATAAAATACAAATTATCCATGAAGAAAAAGACTTTGTTATCATCAATAAACCAGCAGGTTTGATAACTCATAGTGATGGTAGAAAAAAGGAAGAAGTTGACTCTGTTGCTTCTCAGATTTTGAAATTGTACCCTCAGACAAAAGATGTGGGGGAGAAGGATGATAAGTTTGAAAGACATGGAATAGTACATAGACTAGACTCGGATACTTCCGGAGTAATGATCATTGCCTTGAATCAAGAATTTTACACATATATAAAGGAACAGTTTAAAAGTCATAAGGTTGAGAAAGAATATAGAACTCTAGTGTATGGCCATTTCAAATCTCCAAAAGGCTGTATTCAAGAATCTATCGGGCGAAGTCAGTCTGATTTTAGAAAATATGTCTGTGGTCGGTTTGCTCGAGGGGAACTTCGTGAAGCTGTTACATATT
Source organism: Candidatus Parcubacteria bacterium (assembly GCA_043722755.1). Lineage (GTDB taxonomy): Bacteria > Patescibacteriota > Minisyncoccia > Phycocordibacterales > CAIZLB01 > CAIZLB01. The sequence continues at coordinate 2,088 of JAYSOO010000011.1, read as the reverse complement.
TTGAAGTATTGAAAGAATTTGAGAAGAAGGGGGTAAAATATGCCTATGTGTCAGTTAAACCCAAGACTGGTCGTACACACCAAATCAGAGTGCATATGAAGCACATTAACCACGGAATACTGGCAGATAGATTATATATGCCAAATCATAAGGACAATCTAGGTTTGAAAAGACAAGCTCTCCATGCCTTCAAAATAACCTTTACAGATAGGGCCAATAAAGATAGGGCCTTTGAAGCTCCATTGTCACTAGATATAGGGCATGTACTTAAGCAATTTGACACGAAATCTTAATTTGATATACTTCTGCTATAAGACTTAACGACAGAAAATTAACAATCGGCTTTGCTGCGGGCTTACTGGAAACGGTAGGTACTCATGGATGAAGACGTGAGCAATTGATTGCTTGCAGTGCCGTCATCCTAAGTCTCGTAAAAAACTATCTTTGAGGTAGTTTTTTACTTTTTTGAAGGTGTATCGAGCATATTTCTAACCGAGAATCTATCATATCGGCTACGATCCTTATGCTGTATTGATGCCTATTTAAAGGCTGTTTGCTATATACGATTCTATTATTTGCCTGGATAACGACACTATCAGCGAAAATATAGGTTTTAACAATGTTGTCTGTTATGAAAAATAAACGGCTTAAGATTTCATCTGTATCATATTTTTTAACCAATTCTTTTTTTCGACTTTCTACAAAATGCTTTAAAGACCGCCTTGAAATAAATAATGGATAGGAAGCATCTATCTGCAAGAGCTCGGTTTGGTGTTCAATATAATCACCGCTCTTCATGCCACAATAAAGTTTTATGAGTTTTTTAATGTTTTTAACATACAAGCTGGTCACATAAGAATAATATGAAAACAGGTTTAATGTTTTGATAAAGATTTAATAAAAAAATGTTGAAGAAAGGTGCTGGCCAGAATGCTTGATTTAATAACGCAAATATGTTAATAATTAGTCTATTATGGCTATAACATTATCGACATTAGACAAAACAACAAGAAAAACACTTGATTTAAGAACAGGTGATACTATTAAAGTACATCAAAAAATCCAAGAAAAAGGTAAAACTCGTATACAGATCTTCGAAGGAATGATCTTGGCGCGTAAGCACGGTACAGAAGCAGGTGCCACACTAACTGTTAGAAAATCTGCAAACGGTTATGGAGTAGAAAGAATTTTCCCTCTATATTCACCAATGATTGACAAGATCGAACTTGTAAAGAGATCTAAAGTTAGAAGAGCTAAACTATATTATATAAGAGATAAGGCTGTTAAGGAGATTAACAAACGTCTAAAAATGCAAATGGTTAGAGCTCCTAAAAAAGAGGCCTTGGCCGCTGCACCAGACAATGACTTAATAGATAATACTCCAGAAGATATCGATATGGAGAAAGTTGCAGAGATTGAAAAAGCAGTATAATAACATACCCGATATGGGTGATACGTACACAAAATACAGGATCATAACAGATACCTGTATTTTGATATATAAGAAACTCGGGTTTACTCCGCTGCAAGTGCTGAAGGAGATCAAGCCTTTTGTTTCTGAAGAAGGAAAAAGTAAATTAACTTTTGTCGGACGGCTCGATCCTATGGCTGAAGGAAATATTCACATGCTTTGGAGTGGAGACATGGAGGAGAAAAAAAATTTACAAAGCCAAAATAAAGAATATGTTGTTGAAGTTTTGTTTGGGGTGAAAACAGATACGGGCGATGTTTTGGGTTTGATAGATTCTGTAAATAATGAAGAAATAAATTTTGATTTACAAAAATTTGTTGGTCCTTTTGAATACGACTATCCAACATATTCCTCGCCTAATATTAAAAAAGTTTTAAAAGGAGAAAAAGTTATTCACAAAAAACAAAAAGGAGAAATATATAATATTGAGAATTTAGGTTTAAAAAAATATAGTTCTGCTGAGTTAAAGAATATTATCTTTAATAAATTATCACAGTGTAACATGGAGGGTGATTTTAGATTGGATCAAATAAAACAAGGTTGGAATGTTTATTTTGAAAATAATGATAAAGGGTTTCAAGTTTTAACTTTGCATGTTGCATGTAAGAGCGGAACAT
>JAYSOO010000010.1:0-2347 GCA_043722755.1 Candidatus Parcubacteria bacterium | reverse complement strand
CTGTTTTTATAAAATCATCCAGTCTTGATTTTCCCTCATCTAGCAATCTTGAAGTCTTTACAACTTCTATAACCTCGCCCCTATTGTCACGCACGATCTGATCTTGCCCTGAAAAAATTCTATTGTACGTATCTCTTAAATTAAAAGATGTGTCTTCTGACGATATTGATTCGACACTGTTTGAATCAATATGATCTGTGGAGAAAAAACGTGGTATGAAAACAAAGAGCAGTGCTACGATTCCAAGTATCAATAGTAAAACCTCTTCCCAAACAAATGGACCGCCTGGAGATTTTGGAGCTTCTTTTTTCACCCCTGAAGGGGCGTCTTTTTTTTCTTCAGCCATATGCTAAGATTATAACATTTTTGCTATAGAAAATAATACACTTTCATCATCAGTATTTGCCATGAACTGCAAACCAAGTGGCATTTTATTTTCTGTTCCAGTTTCCCCTTTATCGTTTTTGTATGGAACAGAAATTGCCGGCATTCCAACCAAGTTTGCAGTTACAGTAAATATATCGGCAAGATAAAGTGTTAATGGATCAGTAATCTTTTCACCTATTTTAAAAGCAGTGTCTGGAGTTGTAGGGGTTAAAATAACATCTATATCTTTAAATTTTTCTTTTATATCCTGAGTTAATTTTTCACGTAATATAAGTGCTTTTTTATAATATGCATCATGATATCCCGCTGATAGTATGTATGTACCAAGTATGATTCTTCTTTTTACTTCAGATCCTAGTAATTGACCTCTTGTCTGCATATAATCTTCTATACCATTATTTGCACTGACTGCACTTCCGTATCTAACACCATCGTATCGGGCCATATTCGAAGACACTTCGGCTGGTACCAATATATAATACAGTGCCAAAGCTTCTTTTAATAACGGAATAGATATATCTATCACTTCCACCCCTTGTGCTTTTAATTTTTCAATACTATCTTTAATGCTTTCTTTTACTTCTTCACTTACTCCTTCTGTAAAAATAAATTCATTTGGCACGCCGACTTTTATCTTACTCTTAGACATGGGTGATAATTCTATATGAGTAGTTGAGTCCAATTCATCGATTCCATTTATAACCTCAAAGACTTTTTCCACATCATCCAAATCTTCTGCAAATGGTCCAATAACATCAAACGATGATGCCATGGCCATAAGTCCATGACGAGAAACAGAACCATATGAAGGCTTTAGTCCACATACCCCGTTGTACGATGCAGGCTGTCTTATAGATCCTCCAGTATCAGATCCTAAAGCAACCAAAGCCATAGAGGCAGAGATCGCGGCTGCAGATCCACCTGACGAACCTCCTGCAACATATTCTGTGTTTAAGGGATTTTTTGTTACTCCATAAGCAGAATTTTCAGTAGATCCACCCATAGCAAATTCATCCATGTTTACGCGACCTAAAAATATTGCACCCGCTTCTCTCATCTTTATGATAGATGTTGCATCATATGTTGCCACATAATTTTCCAAAATCTTTGATGAGGCTGATGCTATCTTTCCTTTTATTAAAATATTATCTTTTACAGCCACCGGCACACCAAAAAGTTTTTTTGTTTCTAGAAATGCTTTTATCTCATCTATACTTTTATTTTCCAACTCGATATCGTATTCTTTTGCAATAGTTAGAGCATCAGCAAAAACTTCAAGATAGATATTTAAGTCTTTATTTTTATTTTCAATATTTTTTAAGTAGTAATTTACTAATTCGGTTATAGTAATTTTCTTATTTATTAATTGTGTATGAAATTCAGTTATATTTTTTATCATATTAGTTGTCTCCTATTATTTTTTTAACTTTTACGTAATTGTCCTGACTAGCTGGTGCGCCTTTGATCATGTCTTGTGAAGACATGTAGTCATTGTCTTTTATCTTATCTTCTCTGATTGTATTTACAGGAGATAATCCTTCTTGTTTTAAGAGCTCGTCTGAAATCTCTGTACCATTAACGACATCAATCATACCAACGATTGATTGAAGGTCTTTAGTAAATTTATTTACCTCTTTTTCTGTGAGGCTAATACGAGATAAATTGGCTAGATTGGTTATGTCAGATTCTTGTATGATTGGGGTGTTGGTCATATTTTACCAGTTTAGCATATTGCAAGCATAGAAAAAACCCCGGTCCGCACTTGGCGGGCCGGGGCTAAGGTTTCGTTAGGGATCAAAGGACGCAATATATCGTAAGACCCTATTCCGACCAGCACTGTATACATATTTGTGGTATGTTTTTTAATTCTCTACAATGTTTGGATTTATGCGACATATCACTGAGGCGCTGATCTGCGGAGTAGTATCGCATTGAACTGTGTATTTTGTATTTTTTATCA
>JAYSOO010000009.1:0-15354 GCA_043722755.1 Candidatus Parcubacteria bacterium | reverse complement strand
CTTTTTATCAATTTTTCCAAGTGCGCCGAGAAATAGAATTTTCATACCGTCTAGTTCAAATGTATAATATGTAGTTCCAGACACATGATCAATACCATCGTAGTTTGTATACGCTTCATAGCCTTTGATAAAGATATTTTTGATCTCATACTCACCTGGTCCTTTGATGATGTGAGGCACCTTATTGCCATAGGATAGGTCTGGTCCTGCTGCCATGTCTTCATGCAAAGTTGTTTGCAAAACAACGTCTGCACCGAATTTTGTGCCTTTGAAGGGGTCCAGGGCGATGGTTGTATCACCTACCTGGAGCTTTGTGAATTGATTGCCGTAAAAGTTTATTATCATATGAGGAGTATTGTAGCATGAGGGAGGTGGTGCGGGCAAAATTTATAAAACCTTTTTGTATTTTTATTGACGAACTAAGTTCGTTCCATGTGATACCTCGATGCTCTGCATCGGGGTGGTATTCATTTTATGAGTTACAAATAAAGAGCAAGTAGAAAACCAAATCTTTACAACTTCTTCAAATTTTCTTTATCATCGTTCATGTACACTTTGTCTGTGAACCTAATCGATTCACACTTTATCTTAAAGATTACCTACTAACATAATGAAAAATAACGTATCTTTGCCTTGGAATCAGTAAAATTGTATATTTATACAAATGCATAAGATTAAGACCACAGAAAAAGAACGCATAAAGTTTGTATTGTCATATGCCAATATTTTTACTTTGTGCTTTTCTGTACTATACTCTATCCTCCTTTTATTAAGTCATCTTAAAAAGATGCAGCAGGGTATAAATTTGGAAATATTTCCCATAATGTTAACTATTATAATACCCATAGTATTTTTGACTGCATATATATTGAACCTGAAAAACAAAACAAATCTGTCAAAAATAATTTTAATTTCGACAATACTTGCTATAAATTTTACTGCCGGGATATGGTGGGGTTTTGATTTGCCTTCAATTTTATTATCATATTTATTTTGCATAGTTATATTGGCAATTACATCAAAACCAGTCGAGAATTCCATCTACACAGCCTCACTGATACTATCTATTTTTATTGGGAACTTTATCCGAGATTATTTAAAAATTCAATCAACATGGCATACTTCAGACTTCTATACCAATGACATTATCGAGTTTTCCGCCATGTTCATTTTCATATCTTTTTTGCTATTTAAGTTTAACAGAGAACAGGACAGAACACTCAATCGAGCATTGAGGGTCGAACACATTCTCATAAAAGAAAGGGACGGTCTGGAGCTGACGGTTCAGGAAAAAACCAAAGAAATTAAGCAGATGCAAATGGAAGAAATTTCTAAAATGTATCATCTGATTGAATTTGGAAAATTATCAAGCGGATTATATCATGATTTGATCACACCGATACAGACGATGAGTCTTCATATAGAAAAGCTGACAAGCAATACTGGAGTAAAAGACAATTCATTATCTAAAACAATTTTTAATATAGAGAACACGCACAATAAGCTACTTTCGATGCTGCAAAACATACGGAAGCAGATAGGTCTCAAAATTGAAGATGAAAAATTTAATCTTGTAACGGAAACTGATGATTTGGTTAATCTTCTGAAAAATAATTATTTTAAAAATGACATAACCATAAATCTTAAATATGAGAACATGTTAGATCAAACGGTAACGACTAAAAAATCTGTAGTAAATCATATAATACTGAATCTGATATCAAACGCATATGAGGCATGCATAGAAGACACTCTAATACACAAAAAAGAAAGGTATGCGATTAACGTAATCTTGGGCATATATGATAAGAAAAACTATGTTTCAATCACGGATAATGGTATAGGTATAAAGTCTGAAAATTTAAAAAAAGTCTTTGACCATTTTTACTCGAGCAAAGACAGAGATAAGCAAAACTGCGGCATTGGATTATCGTCTTCAAAATATTATGCAGAAAAATATCTGAGTGGAAAAATATATCTTGAAAGCGAACATGGAGTCGGTACGACAATGACCTTATTATTTTAATTTTTTAAAATTTTCTTTTTTGACTATTGAACGACCCAATTTTTTCTCCAACTGCTTTCGTGCGCCGCCAGATATACTGCCACCTACCTTTGCATCTTCTTTCAACTTTGGAACACCTTGAGAATCCTCGTTCTTATGTATCTCTATAGTTGATTTTTCACCGATCATATTAAAAATAAGCTCGAAATCATCCATATGATCCCTAAGATTTTCTTTTTTCAAACCTTTAAGCTTTTTATATTCTGACGGCGTTACACCAAAGGTTGCCTTCGATATTTCAGATGTCAAAAGCTCATAATCTCTTTTTCATCTTCAGCTTGGAGTTTCAACTGTCGACAAATTGTCGACAACTGCCCCAGTCCATAAAAAATCGTCACGGACCCCTACTTCAACCCAATCCCATACAACCCATCCTTATCCCCACCCACCTTCTTACCCCTATTAAAAATCCTATCTGGATCAAACGCATTTTTTAGTCCCACAACCACTCCTTCATACAAATCATTACCATAAAAATCCCTCAAAAATGGAGTCCTAATAATACCGTCACTGTGATCGGCGCTGGTATTTCCACCCATATCTTTCACAAGACCAAACACCTGATTACACAAAAGAATGATCTTATTCATCGCCTCTTTTTTATTTTCAAAATCTATAATAGGAATAATGCGAATCGCACCATCTCCAATATGCCCATGATATCCGTATTCAATTTTATTGTTATTCAAGATCTCCATCAGCTCGGGAATGAATACGTCAAACTTTTGAATTGGAACTATTACATCCTCAATGCACGGCACTGCTTTTTTGGTCGACTTGTCATACACATGATCTCTCATAACTCCGAAAGATGACCGTCTCACTTTCCACAAACTCGTCGCAATATCGTTGTCATATACATATTCGGTTTTTCCTTCTATCTCTTTCAATTCCAAAAAAACTTTATGCGCAACATCATCATTGTCAAACTGAGCCAAGATGATCAATTTCTCATCATGTGCAAAAAATCTTTGTATTTTTAAAGTATCCTCAGGTAAAAAGCTTTTTGCAAAAAGATATGTATTTACATCATATGTCTCAACACTCTCCGGATTATGTTGCATGATTTTATGTAACAATTGAGGAAGCAGACCTAAAGAATTTACAGGTATAGCAATCAACCTAGTGTGCGTCGGTAATTCTACAAGCTTTAACTTAGCAGAATGAATAATCCCAAGTGTCGACTGAGCGCCGATAAAAATCTTAGACAAATTCCAAGTGTTTTTTTCCTTGTCAAATATTTTGTCGAGCTTGTAGCCAGATGAGGATTTGTTTACATTTCCAATCGCTTTGATGTACGCCGGTGAAAAGTTCTTATATATCTCCCGTACCTCGCTGTGAATGTTTCCAATATAGGATTTTTGTTGTGATAATTCCAAACACTGCGCTTCTGTTATTTCTTCAAAATTATATAAATTTCCATCTGCCAAAAAAACCCTTGCAGACAGAACATTATCTATCGTCGCGCCGAAGCGAATGCTTTTCTCGCCAGACGCATTGTTTCCAAGCATCCCTCCTATGCCACAAAAATCCCGTGAGGAAGTATATGGTGCAAACATTAGATTAAGCTTAGTTGCCTCGTGCTCAAGATCTCTGTAATACACACCCATATCAACATCGGCAGATTTCGAATATTGATTGATTTTTATCTCCTTAAAATATTTTGTCATGTTTAGAATAATATCATCATTTAACGAACCGCCAGACATGCATGTTCCGCCGGCACGAACCGAAATATGTCTTTTATTAGTTTTAGCATGCTTGATAACGTCAGCTATCTCAAGTTCATCTTTTGGAAAAATAACTTGACGAGGCCTTATCTTGAATATGCTTGAGTCAATACTATGGGTTTCTATATCATCATTATCAATTGTCATGTGTGTTATTATAATATACATCTCTCCATTATGAAATGTATCAAAGTCTACCCCATACTTAAAAAAACTTTTTCTGACTCATTGACCTATTGGATAAATGAGGATGTTGAGATTGGTAATATTATCGAAGCCCCTTTGCAAACCAGAAAGATTTGGGTCGTAGTAGATTCCATAGTTTCAGTAAATGAAGCCAAGGAATTTATTAAATCACAAGATTTTAAGATCAGAAAAATCGAGACCATCAAAAAACTAGAATTATTCAGTCTCGAGTTCGTGTTTTCTGTTCTAAAAACCGCGAACTACTATATAAAGCCATTCGGTGAAGTTTTTGCTGAACTCATTCCTAAAAAAATTCTAGAGAGTCTGGCAAATGACATTGAGCTTAAGAATATTCAAGACGAAGAATCAAAAATAATCAACGTATTTCCAATACTTGAATATATGAATGCTCACCCGGAGATTGACAACAAGATCCTGCCGATCGATCTATACAAGATGGATAATAAATCAGTAAAGATGATAAATATATATTATGCCGAATCTGAATACTATCGTCACCTTTTCAAAAAATTTGATTACAGATATTTCATAAGAGAATTCTGCGAAAGAAAAAAGATTGTATTGACTGAAACCGAAACACGGTTTGATTTAAAAAATAAAGACCTGCATATCATAGAACAAAGTTCTAAAAACAGAACAGCTATTAAAAAGAAAAATCTGGACGGAGAAATATATAAAGATAAATTAAGCCTAATATCCCCAGAACTATTTTCCGCATTAAAAAAGATCGAGAAAACTAAAGAATCAGTCCTTTTGTATACACTCAAAAAAGGTTTTGCATCAAGAACAATATGTCCGAGCTGCAATCATGTCATGAAATGTGAGACCTGTGGTGAAAACCTAGAAATAGACCTTAAGGAAAATATGTACTCGTTCAAATGTCAAAATAATCATAGAGGATTGGACATAGACACACCTTGTCCCATTTGCCAGAATGAAAATCTTTTGCCCCTTGGCGCTAGCATCGATGTTGTATATCGAGAAATTAAAAAAGAATTCGATATAGATATTATCAAGATTGATAACGATAACAACACAAAAAGCCAAGTTAAAAAAGAGCTTGAGGACGCCAAAAAAAACAATAGGGCTATTATATTCATCGGAAACGATTATTTATTAAATCAAAGCATTGGCTTGAATTTTAAATTTGATACTGCTGCCATAATATCGTTTGAAAGTTTATTTGCTGTACCATATTACAATATGGAATATGAGATTTACAAAAAGATTGCACTGATTTCAAGTCAGACAAAGAAAACCCTGATTATCCAAACTCGAAATATTGAAAACGAGTTTTGGAAAAGCCTAAAGGAAAATAATATAATGAAAATAAAAAATGATGAAGAATTAAAGAAACTAGGCCTTCCTCCATACAGCACTCATATACAAATATCCATTCCTACAGAAAAAAGCAAAAAGAGTTTGGAAATAGTAAAAAAATATTTCAACAATTACATACCATATTTTCAAGTCGAAGAAAAAACAAAAACAGTGTTACACATATTAACAGACAAGAAGGAATATTTGAGAAATCCGATCATTCATTATCTAAAATCATTGCCACAATTCATGAGAATAGAGGTTGATAGTCGAAACTTACTGTAGTAATATCAGTATATGGCAATTTTACCTATCATAGAAAAAGGAGATCCTGTACTGGACAAGTCAGCCGCAGAAGTCAAAATAGAAGATATACAGACCCCGAAAATCCAGGAAATCATACATAACATGCAAGAGACTCTTGCTTCTATAAGCGACGGTGTTGGGCTTGCAGCACCTCAAGTAAATATTTCTCTGCAAATATTCATCGTTTCCAAAAGAATTTTAACCAAAAAAGATAAAAGATTGGACAAAGATATTGTTTGTATAAATCCAAAAATAGTAAAATTTTCCAAAACTAAAAAATGGCTAGATGGCGAGGGTTGCCTTTCGGTTAGATGGTTCTATGGAAAAGTTCTGCGATCAACAAATGTAACGATGGAATATTATGATGAGGAAGGACAAAAACAATCAAGAGGTGCAGGTGGATTATTGGCCCATATTTTCCAACATGAATGCGATCATCTTAAGGGTGAATTATTTATTGATAAGGCCAAAGACATAGAATACATAGAACCTGAAGATTTAAACTTAACCCATTTACAAAATGTATAACCTGACAAATACTAATTTTATATATTTTTCTACTGGCTTTTTTGGCGAGGCTGTCTTGAAAAATTTGTTAGCAAAAAATATAGTACCTAAATACATTATAACCTCTCCCGACAAGCCTATTGGACGACATCAGACAATAGAGGCTGGACCGATAAAAAAACTGGCAATCCTGCACAGCATTCCCTATTTCCAGCCAATAAAATTAAAGGGTGAAGAAACTCTTAGTAAATTTAAAGAAATAATAGACACGGATACTATTTGTGTAGTTGTAGACTATGGCAAAATTTTGCCTCAAGCACTGCTTGATTTGAAGACGATTGATTTTATAAACATCCACCCATCTCTCCTTCCTCTGCTTCGTGGTCCTGCCCCATTGCAAAATACAATTTTAAATAACATGAGAAAAACCGGAGTAACAATAATCCAGATGGATAAACTCATGGATCACGGTCCGATAATTGCTCAGAAAAAAATTGATATCGATGAAAACATCTGGCCTTGTTCGAATTTGGAATTGTCTGACATATTAGCAAATAAGGCTGCAGATTTGTTGATAGAAACTTTGTATAAATACGAAAACAACCAGATTGTCTATCTAGAACAAAATCATGATGAGGCAACATATACAAAAATGATACAAAAATCTGATGCTGAAATTTTTCCAGACAAAGATAGTATTGAAGAAACCTATAGAAAATATCAAGCATATAATATCTGGCCTGAAGCATTTTACATAAATAAGGATAGCAAAAGGGTTAAGATAAAAAAGATGAGTAAGGAGAAGATCGAACGAGTTGTTGTTGAGGGTAAAAATGAGACAGATTTTGCAGGTTTTTAGTTGACATAACATATTTTGAGTAGTAACATATTGAAGTTGTCCTTTAAATAAGTGGATAATATTTTTGTTGAAACATAAAACCAAAAAATACCAGAATGAAAAGAACCACCCTTACCCTCACAATATTTCCCCTTAGGCTTAAATTTGACCCCAAGATTCATGGAAATATTGATCACGTCTTGGAGCTGTTGGAGCAAAAAATAGATCATCAAAATATGCTGGTAGACTTGAGCTCCTTTCGTAGTCTTCAGGGAAAATACGAGATGGAGACATGTGAGGGTCGTCTCACCCATATCCAAACCCTCGATATTTTAAGTTCTCAAAGCGGTATACTAATGTTAAAACCCGGAGAATGTATCACCTTCAATCTCGAAGGAAACTATGTGTTGGCTTATAACCGACCAAATGAAGTAGGTGCTCCATATCTTCATCACGGAATTTTTCAAAATCCGCTTATCCAGAACGTTGCAAAAACACTCAAAGCTATCCGATCTGAATCGGCCAACTAACCCGCACATTCAAAAAACCAACACCGCCGACCCTTTTTAGGGCAGCGGTTGTTTTTTTTATATACAACCTATAAATTTAGACAAAACAAAAAGCCTCACCTTAAGAAAGTGACGCTTTTTATTAATATTATCTATTGTATGCGATTTTTGCAGCATTTCCCCAACAAGGACGAGATGAAGACCATGGTTGAGTACCTTGACTCTCATATAAGTGTCGAGCGTACTCCATATTTCCATCTAAAGTGTGAATGTTTATACCCATTTTTTTTGAGTCAGATAAGTGATATCTTTCATTGATTTGAAAAACACCAACATCTTTACTATTCACCACACCTCTTATAACAGCACCGTTTTTATCAAATTGCCTGTTTCTTGATTCACAAAATGCAATTTTTTGCATTATGGGTGCATCAGAGAAATAAACTTTGACTTCGGACTGTGTGTTATTCTTTTTGATTGTTGTAGAAGTGCTGATTATTTCTGTACTGGTAGAAATAATATTGGTTTGAGTAGCAGTTGTGTCAATATCAGTTGTGTTAATAAACCCAGCTGATACTAACGATACAAAGGCTATTGTTGTAATTTGTAAAATAAGCGTTTTTTAACTTGTAATCTCTGTTGCTTCACCTACCTGCATCTGAAGGGCCAAAACCAGGTTGATTATGTAAGACTATAATCCTGAAAACTGAGGCCGTCTAAGGAAAAGCAAAGGTTGCACAATTTAAAACCACTCTTACAGTGGCATAGCCATTGTAGCATGTATTGACCCTAAATGCAAGTTATATAATTATAATTAACCTATGTCAAATGTAGACCTATCAGGTCATGGATATAGGTAAATGTCTAGATAATCACTATTACACCCTTATTTTAAAGGGTCCTATCCCCTACCCTCTCCGTCCTGTTTTGGGATATCATTTGACTTTTGGGTTGAGTATGATATAATATCTACATGAACATTGAACCAGTTGACAGCAGAAACTCCGTAAGCAGCAACTATCAAGGTGATCTTCCTGAAGGATGGATGAGGGACTATGAAAAAGAGCTCCTAATCAATGCTAGTAGTGGAGATCCTGAGGCTATGGAAAGATTAGGCTTAAGTCAAATTGAGGCTCAGATCGAGCTCGAAGAGACCTTCCCTCAATTCCACCCTTTCTTTACTTCAAGCCCGCTACCGATCAAATCCTTCCTTTTTGACTAGGTCACAAACATACCAACCCCGCGCACCACATCAGGTGCCGGGGTTAAACTTTTACATAAGAAAACCTACCTTTGCCAGAGGTGTGTTTCCTCTGAGGTGGGTGGGTTGTTAGAATCCGTCAGCACGAATGAGATCGTGCATCTTGGCCAAACCAACAAGGAAGGAGCTCATATTGAGGAATCTTTGGTTCTTTTGTTTTCATAATTTTTAGGTTTGAATGTTTGACAAACTCAGATTACCACCACTTGCACAATATGTACACCTTGATATATAATAACCTTATTGAAAAGCGGAAAGTCGGAGCTCCGCTGGCCCGCGTGGCAATGGAGGGGTGTTCCGTCCTCCCAGGAACAAATTACTCACTTTAGTGGTTTTTTTGTTTTTAATAACTTTTTAATCTTAGAACTTGCCTTATGATATGGTGTTTTTATACACACCGACTCATTTTCCAAGTTAATACCCAAGGCAATCATTAATCCTTCATTATCATAATTATTTTCAATCAATACATAGCTATTATTTCTCTTGTCTTCAATAACGCCGTAGTTCCAAGAATTGAATAAAACAAGCATTTTTTCAAACAGAACCCCTATTTGATCAATATCGTACCCATCTTGTTTCCTCTTTTCAACTACGTGCTTTATGGTCTTATATTTTATAATTACATCAATTTCATCATCATACACCACAAAAAAACTCTGATGGTTTTCAATAAACTCACCGTCTTTCATGTAATAATACTGATCGATAAGGGGTAAAATTTGTTCCATTTCACTTAAACATTAGAAACACATATATAACAACCCCAACCTCCCCAAAAAACACCATTCCAACCCCAAAAAGTACCCATCTCCCCTTCCACCTTGAAAACGCAATTTCCCTCTTATCTGTATTGATTTTTTCGATAATATCATGTATACTCATGCCATTATCTTATCAGAGATAATATTGAATTATTCCAAAGAAATTATTAAGCAAATATAAATTAAAAATCAAGAAATATGGCAACAAAAAAAGCAGGTGGATCGTCAAAGAACTTGAAAGATTCACAACCAAAATATCTTGGTACTAAGCTTTATGGTGGTGAGAAGGCATCAGCTGGATCAATAATCATAAGACAAAGAGGAAGTAAGATCTTACCAGGTACAAACGTATCTATGGGTAAAGACCATACTCTTTTTGCAACTAAGCCAGGTATAGTTACTTTTGGTACAAAAAGAAAAATTAACATAGACAATACAGTTTCTGTTAAGAAAATCGTTCACGTAAAATAATTAAAAAAAACTTTTTTCGAATGTAACCCTCACTCTACCGACATATTTATGTACAGAAAGTGAGATCACCGAGAAAATACAAAAAAATATAATGACAACATTAGAAGAACAATTTAAAGACATCCCGAATCCACCAAGTATTGGTGATGATATTGAAGGAAAAGTTATTACTTTATATAAAAGTAGATTATTCGTTGACTTATCACCTTATGGTACTGGAGTTATTTATGGTAAAGAATTTATCATAGCTCGTGATATCATCAGAAAAGTTAATTCAGGAGACTTAATAACAGCTAAAATTTCTGGCTTTGATGAAAAAGATGGATACATCGAACTTTCATTGAAAGAAGCTAGACAAGCACTGTTATGGAAAGATGCTGAACAAGCTGTTATTGATAAGACTCATTTTGACTTAGCTGTACAAGATGCTAACAAAGGAGGACTTATGATGTCATGGCAAGGTATCCAAGGATTCTTACCTGCTTCACAATTGAAATCAGAGAATTATCCTAAGGTAGAGGACGGCAATAAAGATAGAATTCAAGATGAACTTAAAAAACTTATCGGCAAGAAAATATCAGTTTCAATCATAACTGCTGACGCTAAAGAAAATAAGCTTATTTTTTCAGAAAAAGAGTTTGATATAAATGCTACACAAAACAATAATAATCAGAGCAGAGGCAATGCTGCTAAAATGGCTGAAATGAGTGCAAAATACTCAGTTGGCGATGACGTTGATGGAGTTGTTACAGGAACAGTAGACTTTGGAATATTCATAAAAATCAATGAGGAACTTGAAGGATTGGCTCACATATCAGAATTAGACTGGGGACTAATCGACGACCCAAGAACAATGTTCAAGGTTGGAGATGCGGTAAAAGCTAGAATTATAGATTTCAAAGATGGAAAAGTTTCCTTATCTCTAAAAGCGAGAAAAGAAAATCCGTGGACAGAAGCTGCTTCTAAATACAAAAAAGATGACACTGTTACTGGTATTATAATCAAATATAATAAACACGGAGCATTGGCATCGATCGAGGAAGGAGTTTCAGGACTTGTTCATATATCAGAATTTGGTGATGACAAGACTATGAAAGAAAAAGTTGAGATTGGTAAAACATACTCATTTAAAATCAGTATCTTTGAGCCAGAGAAACAAAGAATGATTTTGAAGCTGAACTAATAACTCATGTATAGAAAAAACTATCTCTAACCAGGATAGTTTTTTTATTACGTTCGTTTAGTGGTTGCAATACTCCGCAGATCTTGACGGGGTGTTTTTGTTTGTTTAAAACAATAATTTATTTCTTTGAAAGATTATCCTTAGATATCGCTTTAAATATTTTCATATATATAGTATGTCACTCAAAATCAGATTTTGGAAAAATTAATTCATTACACTCTTTTTATTCGCCATCTCAACTGCCCTCGTCGCATCCCCCTCAATAAACAACTTTACGGAATCAATAATTTTTGGCATCAACCCCTTAATTAGGTCACTTTCCTCCTTTGAAAATTTTTCCAAAACAAAGTCACGGACGTCATCCTTGTCTTTTTTTACTTCCGGGGATATCCCGATCTTCAGTCTATAATATTTTTTAATCTTCATATGGGAAAATATAGAATTTATACCATTATGCCCTCCTGAGTTACCATCATAGATCATTTTGATCTTTCCTATCGTTTGATCCAAGTCGTCATGAATTACAAGAAAGTTTTCGTTCTCAGATTCAGGCTTTATATTCTTAAATATCTTTTTCATCACCAGTCCAGACTCATTTATATACCCAGGAAGCATCATAATCTTCGTTTTATACAAACGTAAGAAATCCTCATCCAAGGCCTTTTCTAAAGCAAAAATGAGATCTTGACCTATATTATGGCGAGTATTTTTGTATTCTTTGGTTGGATTTCCTAATCCTATTATATATTTCATATATATGATATAATATAGCAAATATATGAACAAAATAGAAATTATTTTACCTGAAGGAGTAAAACCTATAAAAAAAGACATGTCTTGGAGTAGTTTCTTCATAATATTAGGCTTTATTGTAGTATTCAGAATATTTGTCCTAGAACCTCACAATGTATCAGGATCATCAATGGATGACACATTCAAAAATGGTGATTATGTAATAGTTGATAAAATTAGCTATAAGTTCAAAGACCCAGAAAAAGGCGATGTTATAGTTTTCAATCCACCTGCAGAAGTAGAGAATAAAAGTCGATTCATTAAGAGAATCATAGCTGGCCCTGGAGAAACTATAGAAGTTAAAGGTGGTAATACCTACATAGACAACAAGATAATTGTCGAGAATTTTGTTAAATATAAAAGTCCTAAAACTTCGGCTTCAACTTTATTAAAAGATAGTGAATATTTTGTTACAGGAGACAATAGATATGTAAGTTTTGATTCTCGATATTGGGGCCCAATCGTAGAAAATGAAATTCAGGGCAGAGTTCTAATTAGACTATACCCTTTTAACAGAATACAAATATTTCCAGGAATCAAGGAATACGTGGAAAATAAATAGAAAAATATAATATATGAAAAAAATTGTAATCACAAAAAAGACAGTCGCAACTATATCAAAAAAAACGAATATTGATGGGGTTCTTCCAAACCACTTTAAAATTTTTAAAATATTACAACACTTCGGCTTCAGACATACCCAAAAACCAGATTATACAAACTTGGAAAAGAAATTGCTGTTAAAATACGATGCTGAAAGTCTTATAGATACGCTCGCTTTTCAAAAGAAAATTTTAGATAAAAAGTTTGAGGGTTTTCCATTTCCTGCGAACATTGCATACAGTAGAGATGAGTCCTCTTTTACATATCATATCATAGGAACTAAAAAAAATATTTATGATGCTGTTGCTATACAGACGGCATATTCTATTCTTGAAGAGATTTATGGTAAAAAATCGAACATTGTTATAGACGTTAACTTCGTTGGAGATAAAGAATCCGTACAAAAATTTAACAAAGAACTACATCATTTCTTTAAGAAAAATCAAAAGTTTATTCCTAAAAACATACTGGCAACTTCTAAGAAAAATCTGTATGGGGCCTTTTCAGATCTTGAGAATGTTGAGGTTATATCTCAAAATAAAAAAGGAGATAAGGAAACAATTTCAATACCTAACCCGATAGATTACTTGTCTGAAGCCTCACGCTTAGAATTTAAAGACATATTGGAATACATAGAGAACCTAGACTTAAATTTCAGAATCAACCCTTTTCTGTTCAACAACTCAGACTTGTATGCTGGTATAATTTTTAAAGTCCAAAACATGAGCGGAGAAAAAGATCTAGTGTCGATCAACGGTGGTCGTCATGACATTATTTCTAAAAAAATATTAGGCAGGAAGGAGATATCTATCATCAGCGTATATATAGAAGGATTAAAAAATGTATCCAAACTATTGAAACCCTTGGCTTCTATAAAATCCATAGATGATAGTAATGTTAAATTCTTCTATGCTCAATTTGGAAACGAAGCCAGATTCAAAACATTGAAAGTTTTGGACATGTTACACCATGCAAACATTCTAATTCACCATGACCTATCTAAAGATAAAATATCAGCTCAATTGCAGCATGCTGAGAAATTAAATGTTCCCTACCTTCTTTTGGTGGGACATAGAGAGGCTTTGCAAAATTCAGTCATGGTACGAAACATGAAGAATCTTTCACAAGAAAGTGTCGAGCTACATAATTTAATAGAGTACATTAAAAAAATAATCGAATAAATAAATGCATCACTTTATAGGACAACTAATCTTAAACAATAAGGGAAAAGGTTTTTTAAGAAAAGAAAAAGCGAATAAGGAGGAAAAGGATATCGCCATTCCTCATAATTTTATCGACTCGAGTCTTCCACAGGATAAGGTTGAGGTTGAGACATTTCCCCGGGCAAATAAGTGGGGCGAAGTTGAGGGCAAAGTTGTTAAGATTATCGAGAGATATAAGTCAAATTTTTCTGCCACGATAAAAGAAATTAAAGGAGATGTCATCATCGCACTCCCTGACAATAATAAATTAAATTGTACGTTTGAAATTAAAAATAGCAATAATTTTGAAATTGGTATAAATAAGAAAATTTTAGTAAAG
Source organism: Candidatus Parcubacteria bacterium (assembly GCA_043722755.1). Taxonomy (GTDB): domain Bacteria; phylum Patescibacteriota; class Minisyncoccia; order Phycocordibacterales; family CAIZLB01; genus CAIZLB01. Next base: position 1,256 of record JAYSOO010000009.1, on the reverse strand, counting down.
ATTGATTTTGAAAAAACGCCAAAAATTATACTTACAAAAACTGTAAATGACAGAGGGTATACGGATGTTGAGATCAAGAGAACTTTCTATGGAAATATAGATAAGGTTTTTGGGGACAAAGGTGAAAATAATGCAGAGATGCATTCCATAGTTGCTGATTTTGGTTTCAATATCGAACATAGTCCTCAGACAGAAGAGGATGCAAAAAATGCTGTGGCAGAATATGGAAAAATAACGGAAGAAGAAATAGCACAGAGACTGGATATGAGAGGTATTTGGACATGTACCATTGATCCGGTTGATGCTAAAGATTTTGATGATGCTTTATCTTTTCGCACACTTCCTAACGGAAATGTTGAGATTGGAATCCATATCGCTGATGTATCTCATTTTGTGAGACTTGGAAATGCACTTGATGATGAAGCCAGGGACAGAGCTTTCTCTGTATATCTCGTAGATAGAACTATTCCAATGCTTCCTGAGGTGCTGTCAAATGGATTCTGTTCACTTAATCCGAACGAAGACAGATATGTTTTTTCTACCGTGTTTGAAATGAATCAGGAAGGACACATCGTAAGTAGAAAAATTGCAAAAAGTATAATCTATTCAGATAAAAGATTTTCATACGAAGAAGCTCAGAAGGTATTGGATGATGAAGACCAGTCTGTATTCCCCGAGCTATTTGAATTGTCACGATTTTCAAAATTGTTAAACGCAGAAAGAAAGCGAGCTGGCGCAATTGACTTTGAAACCGATGAGATAAAGTTCGTATTGGATGACAAAGGTTTTCCAGTACAAGTGTATAAGAAAGAAAGAATCTGGACAAATCATCTTGTTGAAGAGTTTATGCTTTTGGCCAACAAAGAAACGGCGTTATATATCTACACTCACAACGTTGAAGGAAATAAAAAATTTCCTGGAGTGTATCGCGTTCATGATTTGCCTGACTCGGAAAAGATTTTAGATCTTCAAATTTTTGTAAATGCCTTAGGTCTTGATTTTCATCCACATAAAAAAATTCATTCAAGAGACATTCAAAAACTTCTGCAACAATGTATCGGCATGCCTTCTGAAACTATAATAAAAACTGCGACCCTACGATCTATGGCGAAAGCAGTGTATCAGACAAATAACATTGGACACTTCGGTCTCGGGTTTGAATTTTATACGCATTTCACTTCCCCGATTCGACGTTATCCCGATCTCTGTGTACATCGCATATTGGCCAAGCTAATCAAGAATGAAAGGTTGTCTCC
>JAYSOO010000008.1:0-5970 GCA_043722755.1 Candidatus Parcubacteria bacterium | reverse complement strand
GTATTATCAGTTACGTTCTTTTCTATATAGTCTATGTCATTATCATCAAAAAACTTTTTCATTTCAATACACCAAGGACAACCTGTTTTTAAATATGCGATTATTTTCATATGTATATTATACCATTTTTACAAAACAAAAAACCTAGAGGATAAGGTCTAGGTTTTTTATAATTTAATCTAAAACTAGTTTGAAACTGTTGAAGTAGTCGGTAACTGAGCATTCATACTGGCTCTAGTTATTGGACCAAAATTTCCATCAGCAGGAGAAATACCTACAGATGTTTGATATTTAGCCAAAGCAACTCTTGTAGTCTCATCAAAAGAATCACCTGTAGAAAGGGGTCCGAAACCTTTTACTGCTAATTGGGTCTTTAATTTCAAAACATCAGCTCCAGTATCCCCAATTCTTAGATCTCTACTAAATGATATAGGGTTAGTGGCATTAATAAAGATAGTGGTAATACCTGTATCGTACAAATCAAAATCATATACATAGTAAGGACTTGATGAAGCTATTGTTGTCCCTACAGTTTTGTAATATATACTATCTATAGAAGCTTTAACATTAATATTACTACTTATGTCGCTAGAAAAAACCGATGTTGGAAAAGCAGGAAAAATAGTCTCTATACTTACCTGTTTTACAGACCCGTCTCTATAAATAGTAATATCTGAATCCATAGGTGTAACCGTAACAGTTTTTGCATAAATATTTTTACCTGTAGTAACATCTTTAAGTACGACAATTGCAGTAGTTCCTGATGCATATATATCTGAACCCTTTACCTGTATATTCAAACGAAAATTAACACTCACACCTGTGTCAACATTATTATTTTTATTTAAAATTTATTAACTATATCTAACTTATTCTGCCACCACACTCACCTTCACCACCTTCTCAATATCTCTAACCTTCAAAGTAACCTCATGCTCACCAACTTCTTTGATGAATTTATCCATAGATACAAAACTTGCATCTATGTTTAAAATGTCAGCAATCTGCTCTTTATGTAACGAGGCAAACAAGTGACCTTGATCATTAGCTTTAGCTTTGATTTCATATGTTTTAGAAATGATAGAATCAAGATTTTTAACAACTTCTTCTTCTTTAACTTTTCTGTGCTCGCCTTCTGCATCTTTTAATTTGGCATATTTTAATACAACTGAATCATTTGCAAATTCAGCTTGTTTTTTTGGTATCAGATTATTTAACGCAAAACCATCCGCCACTGTTACAGTGTCATATTTTTTGCCTAATCCATGTATATCTTTAAGTAAAACTATTTTCATATAAGTATTGAGTATACACTATTTATTTAAGAATTCAACTGCTTTCAGATACTGATTGTCAGTTTTATCCCTAATCTGGTCCAATGTAGTAGATGCAGCTTTTGGAACCAAGACATCAGGAGTAAGTCCTGATACTGATATAGAGTTACCATTCGGAGTCAGCCAACGCGCTATGGTTATTTTTAGACCTGTTTTAGCTGTAACTTTGATATATTCTTGAACTGACCCTTTGCCAAATGTCTTTTCTCCCAGAATGGTCGCAACCTTATAGTCTTGCAAGGCACCTGCTACAATCTCTGAAGCTGAAGCGGAGCCACCATCAACCAAGACTACCACTTTTGCCTTTTTGTTTGCCAATAGGGAGTATCCTGCTGATCTTAATTGTTCTACCGTCTTTTTTTCCCCATAATCTTGTGCAACTACAACTTTTCCCTGTGGAATAAAATAACTTGATATATCAACCGCAGCTTCAAGATACCCACCCGGGTTTCCTCTCAGATCAATAATAAGCTTGTTTGATTTGCTTGAAGCAAATTCTACCATAGCATCCTTAAAGAGAGTATTTACTTGTTCTGAAAATGAATATATTTTTATAGTATAGATATCTGTTTTTGCATCATAAGATTTTTCCAAAGTAGGAAGTTGAATAACATCTCTTGTGATATTAAAGTCCAGAGGCTTATCAACTCCCTCCCTATACACTTGAATGAAAACTTGCGTACCTTTCTTTCCTCTAATCATTTTTACCGCTTCATCCACACTCATATCAAGTGTGATCGTAGTATTTATTTTTACTATCTTATCACCCGATTTTAAACCAGCTTTTTCTGAAGGACTGCCAGGCAATGGTGAAATAACCGTTATAATACCATCTTTCTTTCCAACCTCCATCCCAATACCTTCAAAACTACCTTTGATTTCAGTCTCAAAGCTTTTAGCCTCTTCTGGAGTGAAAAAAGTTGTATATGGATCTTGTTCTGAATCAACCATACCTTTTATAGCACCATATATACGTCTTTCTTCTTTTGACAAATTATCAAACTCAGAAGGCGTTGTTGTTGAAATTTCTTGACCTAATTTATCCTTATGTTTAGTCATTACAAATTCATTATCCAATATATCCCATACTTTCCAAAAAGTTTGCATATCAATGCTGTCAATACTGTTTTGAGAGCTGTATTTTGAACCCATATTACCAATAAAGAAACCGGCACCAAAAACTAAAAGTATAATTAATAATTTAAATATTTTATTTTCTATCACTCTCATAAAAATATTTTACCCCATAAAAGTGATATTGCGTATTGTAGCTTTTATTTAATGTGTTATAATGAGATTATCACTATTAAACAAATCAGAATATAAGCAAAAATAAACATAAACACTTGGCACAGAACAACAGTAACAGAATTAATATTAATCACTACATAAAAGCTCCTCAACTTAGAGTAATAGATGAAAATGGTAACAATATAGGTATTATATCCAATGATGAGGCCCAGAGAATGGCCCGAAACGCTGAGCTAGATTTGATAGAAATATCAGCTGGAGCCGTTCCTCCTATTGCAAAAATCATGGATTATGGTAAATTTCAATATGACGAAAACAAAAAACAGAAAGCTTCTAAGGCTACTGTAAAAACTGTTGAAATCAAGAACATTCAAGTTAAGATAGGTACAGGAGAGAACGACTTAAACATGAAAGCCCGTAGAGCCTCAGAATGGCTGCTTGAAGGACATCAAGTTAAGGCTGAACTCTTCGTATCTGGTAGATCAAAGTTTTTACCGGAAGAGTTCCTAAACACAAGACTACAAAAATTTCTTAACCTGATATCTATAGATTATAAAGTATCCGTACCGATGAAACGCGGTCCAAAAGGTCCTGTTATAGTTATAGAGAAGAAAAAATAATAATGTCGACAAGGCACTCAAAGATCGGAACGTATGTTCCCCGCCTCGAGACCATTATTAATAAATAATTATTAATAATTTTTAACATACATAAAATAAAAAGATGTCTATAAAATCAAACAAATCATTTTCTAAACGTTTAAAAGTTAGTAAAAATGGAAAAATAAAAGCGAGAGTTGCGGGTCAAAACCACTTCAACGCAAAAAACACAGGTCGACAAAGAATTGCCAAAAAAAGAATGGTTGATTTTCATATGTCCAACAAAGACAAGAGAAGATTCTTGGTTAACATTGCATAATCTATTAATTACTAATTTTAAACTAAATAATACAAATATATGGTACGCGTAAAAAAAGGTGTTCACGCCGCAAAAACAAGAAGGAATGTCCTTAAAATGGCTAAAGGTTTCAGAGGTCCAAGAAGAACCAAAGAAAAATTAGCCTATGAACAAATCGTTCACTCACTAAATACAGCATTTGCTCACAGACGTGATAAAAAAGGTGACTTTAGGAGATTATGGAATGTTAAGATCAACGCTGCTCTTCGTAATCAAGGTACAACTTACAGTAAGTTTATCGGTATCTTGAAAAAGAAAAATATCGAAGTAGATAGAAAAATAATGGCCGATCTTGCACAATATGATCCTTCAGTGTTCGAAAGATTCGTGACTCAGGTTATGAACTAGAGATATAAAATGAATACCTCCCCGAGTGCTGCGCATCGAGGTATCACATGGAACAAACTTTGTTTGTCCATGTGTCGGAGCAAAGCTCCGAGGTATTGACCTGTTAACTCCTCGGTTCGGAAACAAAAGTTTTTTACTTTTGTTCTCTCACTCTACGTCGTTAATAAAAAAACCATCTGAAAAAAGGATGGTTTTTTTATTTGTTGCTTTTACTCTATGCGAGTAAGTTATGGACCTTTTGAACAACTAGAAATCTGCCAATCTGTTTTTTACGGATACAAGTACAGGAAACAGCTTGTCTGCATAGACTTTTTTATCATTATCAGCATTATCAGATTGCCACTCGGTAACCTCGCTGATAGCATTATTGATCGCCTGAATAGAAGTTAACTTTGCCCGACCATATACATCTTTTGCTTTTTCATTGTTGCTAATCATGATCAAGACATCAAGTATATTATTCCAATATTTTTGTAAAATTTCTGGCGTAGCATCTCGATGCCATTCTAAAACAAAACCTCTTCCCTTTTCAAAATCCCTATCCAGTTTAAGTGCGCCTGCTGCCATAAATTCTTTCAAACAGCCTTTTTTAGCATGTTCCAAAAAAGATTCAAACTCATCTATTTCGCTAAATCCAAGACGATCGTATTCTGAAATAATATCAGGCAGATTAGAAATAAGCTGGAAGAATGAATCATTTGGATTATTCAGGTCATATTTTTTTAACTGTCTGGTAATAATTTTCGCAAGCCTACTTAGTCCATTGGCCTGAGATTCTGTTATGTTTTCTACAGTTAGAGACTGTAAGTATTTTACAAATTGAGCACCGTCTTCAAGTCTTAAAATTATCTCCTTGAAATCAAAGTTAGCTTCCTTACTTACTAGAACACTACTGGTTTTTATAGTGTCAAATTCTAAACCTGTTAGTTTCAAGATTGGCCGAGCATCTGCTTTCATGCTTTCATAAAAGCGCACCTCTTCGGTTGAATCATAATCAGCATCACTATCTTCCTTACCTGTTATGCGTTTTGCAGCCACAACCCCCCAATTAAATTTCTTTTTATATTCCTCTATGGGTGCGATTAGATTTGAAGTATCAATTTTTGATAGTTCATTTGATTCTGGAGAATGGTAGCTTTCCGGTCGCATCATATAATGTGATTGTAGCATAACGTTGTAAGAGTTTTAACTTGATTTTTCTGTTAGATAGGGGATAAAATTTTTGCCAATGCTTAAGAAGTAAGCAGTGGTTTCTTTGAGAAAAATACCTTATGTGGTTTTTCTTCGTTGTGGTCATTTTTTACTGCGGAGGATGTGAGATTCGAAGCCTACAGCTTCAGTACACCTTTTCTCGTTTTATCAAATTCTACGGATTTTCAAAACATAGAAAAGCTTTTCGAATATAACACGAAAGTGCAACTTTGCACTTTCTATCCTCCTAGAAAAAATGACCACTTTATGTGGTCATTTTTTACTGCGGAGGATGTGAGATTCGAACTCACGGAACCCGTTAAGGCTCGACAGTTTAGTAAACTGTTGATTTCAACCACTCATCCAATCCTCCTTTTATATGTCATTTATAGCATATAAATTTATTTTATTCCACATTTAAAACTATACGTTTTCAGTAGACTCATCTTGGACTGGAAGAAAATTAATCATGTCCAAAGTCTTAATTAATCCTCTGATAAGAGGACCATTTAGATTTATTACATACAATCCTCTACCACTTTCTACAATAGTATCTTCGGTAAAAGTATATTTTTCAGATACCAAGTTTAACAGCTTTTTGTTTGAAGTTCAATACATTAGATAAAACCTTTGCTATATATAGCTAATATTGATTAAACTAATTTTTAAAGTTTAATTTTGAAAAATATTAAGTTTAATTTCAAACCTATGACTCACAGTTGATACAAACTTTCTTTCGACTCAACACCTGAGCTGCATTCATACTATGCTGGTAGTACAGAGTCTTCACTCCTGACTTCCAAGCTTCCATATACAATGCGTTTATCTCTTTTGTCGTTGTAGTTTTTGGGTTAATCATCAAGTTTAATGATTGTCCTTGATCAATATA
>JAYSOO010000007.1:0-15822 GCA_043722755.1 Candidatus Parcubacteria bacterium | reverse complement strand
GTGAGCCTGTAAACGAATCAGGGTCTGCGTGTTTTTTGTTGATAGGAAGAGACTTGATAGGATCACGTAACAGATCTTTAAGATATCCTTGTACTACAACATTTCCACCATCTTTTCCTGCTCTTGGACCTATATCAATAAGATAGTCCGAAGCGAGTATGGTATCTTCATCATGCTCAACAACTATCACGGTGTTGCCCATGTCTTTCAGTTGGATAAGAGTTTTTATAAGCTTATCATTGTCTCTTTGATGGAGTCCTATGGTTGGTTCATCAAGTACATAGAGTGCGCCAACAAGACCTGAACCAAGTTGTGATGCAAGTCGAATACGTTGTGATTCACCTCCAGAGAGAGTGTGTGCTCGACGATTCAATTGTAAATATTCAAGACCAACCTCTTGCATAAATTCCAGACGTGATAAAATCTCTTTAATCATGACAGTAGATATTGCTTTATCAGTCGCAGATAATTCTAATGATAAAACATAATCAATCGCATCATGAATTGTAAAATTTGTAAAATCAATCACGTTAGTTTTTCCTGGCATGTAAACTTTCAATGCTTCAGGTCGTAGGCGTGCACCATTACACACCTTACAAATACGATTAGTGAAAAAACTATCTGTTCCCAAACCATTACACTCTGGACAAGCACCGTATGGAGAGTTGAAAGAAAATAATCTTGGTTCAATCTCTGGAAATGAAAAACCATCGTACGGACACATAAACTTAGATGAAATAAGATGTTCTTCCTTGTCGGTGTAGATACGAAGCAGTCCATCCCCTTCGCGTAATGCTCTTTCAATAGAATCATTGAGTCTTTCTTTAAAACTTTGAGAGGGTTCGTTTATTTCTGATATGTAAAATTGATCGATCAAAATATCGATATCATGTTTTTTTGTTTTTGCTAGTTCTATCTTCTCACGTAGTTTGTGTGGTTTTCCGTCGATGCGCACTTCTTCAAAACCTTTACCAAGATAATCATACAACATTTGATAATATTCCCCTTTTCGACCAATAACAACAGGTGCATAAATTTTAAAAGTTTCTAAGTCAACGTGAACTCCCATGATTTCTTTTTTACCTTTTAATTCTGTTGTCTTTATGGATTTTACAATATTGTGTATGGTGTCGACTATTTCTTCTTTCGACAGCCTTTTTATCTCTCTATCACAGGTCAAGCAATGAGGTTTACCAACACGAGCATATAAAATACGAAGATAATCATAAATCTCAGTGATTGTAGCAACGGTAGAACGGGGATTATTTGATCTTGATTTTTGATCGATAGAGATAGCTGGAGACAAGCCAGTGATCTCGTCCACATCTGGTTTTTGCATTTGTTTTAAAAATTGACGAGCATAGGAAGACAATGATTCCATATATCGTCTCTGTCCTTCAGCAAAAATAGTATCAAAAGCGAGGGATGATTTTCCAGATCCTGAAAGTCCTGATATAACAGTCATCATACCACGAGGAATAGACACATCAATCCCCTTCAGATTGTGTGTTCGTGCCCCTTTAACATGAATCATATCCAAGTCAATACCTGTTTTGCTCTTTTTGGGTTCATTCTTCATAAACTTAAATATATCATAAATCTGGGCAGAATGAAGTATAGAAAAAGGACCGCCAACCCTGGGGAGGGTGGACGGTCCGATTGAGGAGTGTAGGTTAATTTTGAAAAGAACAGGTACAACCTTATCGATGTAGACCTAAAACACGTTTACCATGAGGCTTATGAATGGAATCTGTTTGTCGAAGGCGTAGACGCATAGATTTGACAAGGTGTTTAGCCATCTCTTCCGCGGCATTTTCTGCATTCCCTTGTTCACATCCAACATGCCAACGATGATGCGAATTGAACACCTTGAGTACTCCATGACGTCCCATAAAAAATGGTTCGACACGGCTTTCTCGGAAAATATTCCACGGCACCTGATCATCAACCCTAGCTTCATTGGACTGTCGCTTAAGATAACGTTCTTTGAGAACGGGGATATCAACAAAATAATCGATCAATCGGCAACAATCAAATTTTTCGAATGTTGGATGATCAGCAAGTTCTTCAGCTTGTTTGATGGTTCGAGGCATCCCAAACACTGCCCAACGATCATGCGGGTTTTTTGTTACGAAGTCAGTGAAGACATTCATGACAATTTCACACGGAAGAAGTTGTCGATTGCGCTTCATCTCCTGTGCCATCTTTCTGAGAGTCGGATTGTCGGCAGTAGCCTGATCAATAAGTTCTGACATATCGACACAAGCCACATTGTAGCGAGTGAGATGTTTCTTGATGGTGGATTTGCCAGCGCATGGAGCTGCTTTAATAACCGTGATCATTTTGCACATATAATAATTTTTTTGGTTTTAGTGGTTTTAAGAGCTTAAACACGAGCACTCACTCATATTCAAGCCTTTATAATACAAAACAAAAAGCCTCAGGTCAACCCCGAGGCTTTTATAATTTTTTGTGAAAAACAATGTGCAATTATATACCGACAGTTACCTTTTTCTTTAGGTGTACGACATGCGAAACTGCAGGAACAATATCCCCGTCGTGAGCTAGGATTTTGATATCAGGAACCCAGAATTCGGACTCATTTTTCGGCAACTCTGTACGTCCCAAGACCACAACAGCATCCATATCAGGATTTGTCAGCCTGAGAGCAGAGACGATCTCACCAAGATCAACAAAGTTGAAATTCACTACAAAAACAAGGTTTGAATCCACCCTTCCTTTTTGAGGAATAAAAAAAAGAAACACATGCAATCTGATGAAGAAATTAAAATCTCGTTCTGTATCTGTAAATGCTTGGTTGTCTAAAAATGTCGTCCAGCGTGCCTCCCAGTCAAAGATCGATAGTGTACCGTGTACTGTTGAGTCGTATCGATCGATAAGTTGTAACACAGCATGATACGACTTGTTCATTTCGTCGTTGATGTAGAAGTTTGGAATGAGTATGATTTTCATAGTAAGTTAAATGTAGTACATTCTCACTATACACTAACTACTTCTTCCCTTCAATCATCTTACCAATTGCCTTAATCTCATCCCTCAATATCGCTGCAGTTTCAAAATCTAACTCAGATACAGCAATCTCCATATCTCTTTCTTTCCTTTTCAGTATGATTTTTATATCCTTCATCTTGATATTTTTAACATTGTCAAGATCGATGTCAATAGCTAACATCCTCTTTACGGTTTTTTCATGAGTTGATTCGATAGATGATGTAATATCTTGTATACTTTTCTTAATAGATCGAGGTGTAATGTTGTGTTCTTTATTATATTTTTCTTGAATAATTCTTCTTCTATTGGTTTCATCAATCGCATATTTTAAAGACTCTGTCATATTGTCTGCGTACAAAATAACTCTTCCATTTAAGTTTCGAGCTGCGCGTCCTATGGTTTGTATAAGTGCAGTCCTCGATCTCAAAAATCCTTCCTTGTCAGCATCCAATATTCCTATCAGCGACACCTCAGGCAAATCCAATCCTTCTCTCAAAAGATTAACGCCGACAAGTACATCAAAATCACCTCTTCGTAGTTCAGTTAATATTTGGATTCTCTCCAAAGTCTCTATATCACTGTGTAAATATCTTGTTTTAATATTTTTTTCTTTTAAAAATTCTGATAAATCCTCAGCCATTCTTTTTGTTAGTGTCGTAGCCAGCGCTCTTTCACCTTTTTCAACCACCTTTGCAACCTCTTTTATAAAATCATAAATCTGACCGATATACGTATCATTTGCTGTTACAGGTTTAACTTCCAAAACAGGATCTACTAAACCTGTTGGTCGTATAATCTGTTGAATGATGTCTTCATCAGGAGTTGTCTCGTATTCATATTTACCTGGCGTAGCTGACACATATATAGCCTGATCTATTTTACCTTTAAATTCTTCAAACTTTAATGGTCTGTTGTCTGCTGCAGATGGCAATCTAAAACCAAAGTCTATCAAGTTTTTCTTGCGAGAGGCATCACCTGCATACATACCTCCAATCTGAGGAATAGTAACGTGAGATTCATCTATAACAGTTAAAAATCCATTTGGAAAATATGACAGTAAAGTGTCTGGTGCCTCGCCTTGTTTTTTCCCGGCGAAGTGTCTTGAATAGTTTTCAATACCGTTGCAATATCCAACTTCTTTTATCAAAGCCAAGTCATACGTAGTCCTCCTTTTTAATCTCTGATACTCGACTTCTTTATTTTCAGCTTTCAATTCTTTTAGCCTGTCATCCAATTCTTTCTTTATATCTTCGTACGCTCGCAATCTTTCGACATCGGATGTCATAAAATGTTTAGCTGGGAAAATAAATACAGAGTCCATATCCCCCTCCATAATTACTCGTGTTATGTGATCAATTTTTTCTATTCTCTCAACCTTATTCATTGCAAACATTATTCTGTATACTAATCTTTCATGTATCGGCATTATCTCAATGTTGTTTCCAATAATACGAAATTGACCTTGTCCTAAGTCAGCCAATGTTCGGGAAAATTGCATTTGAATTAATTTTTTTGAAATATCATTTCTATCCAAAATTTCTCCTTTTCTGATTATAAAATTTGTTTCTTGGTATTGTTTTGGAGAACCTAATCCATATATACAAGATACAGATGAGACAATGATAACATCAGTTCGTGTCAAAAGGGCTTGGGTTGAAGCATGGCGAAGGCGATCAATTTCTTCGTTGATTTGAGCCTCTTTTTCTATATATGTATCCGAATGCGACACATAGGCTTCAGGTTGATAATAATCATAATAAGATACAAAATAATGAACCTCATTGTCAGGAAAAAACTCCTTAAACTCTTGAGCAAGCTGAGCTGCCAAAGTCTTGTTGTGAGCTATGACTAAAGTTGGCTTTTGAATCTGATCAATGACATTAGCTATTGTAAAAGTTTTACCTGTACCAGTTGCACCCAAAAGGGTCTGGTGTTTTAAACCTTTTTTTAAGCCTTTAACTAAAGACTCTATAGCCTTAGGCTGGTCACCTAACGGCTTGTGATCATGTTTTAAGTTAAATGGTTTGTGAATTCTCATTTGTATTTATTTTACCTTTATTTTTAATAAACCTTAAGTAATAAAAAAGTATAAATGATACAAGTATTAAAGTCAAAAGAATGCTAGCATTTGAAATAAATCTTTCTATTTCTCTGAAATGCTGACCAAAATAAAAACCAGTGATTATATAGATCGATGACCACAAAAATGATGCCAATATGTCAAAAAAAACAAATTTTGAAAAACGCATTGAGATGCTTCCTGCAATCAAAGACACTACAGGCCTCATAATACCAACAAATCTTCCAATAAAAATACTTTTAAAACCATGATTTGAAAAAAAGCGTCTTCCGTCTTCGATGTGCGATGCTTTTAATAGTTTTTTATGCTTTAGTAAAAATCCTGATCCATATTTACCTAGCAAATATCCACTCATGTCACCCATAATAGATCCAATAGTTGAAGCTAAGATTATAAGCGATATATCTATACCCAGAGTTGAACCTGAAAATCCAAAAAATAATAAAAATAAAGTTCCCGGCGTAATAGCTCCGAGAAGTGGAAGCGATTCAAATAGTGTCAAAAAAAATACTATTAATATAAAATAAGTGGTGAAGAAATCTGAATTATTGTTCAAATAACTAATGAATATATCTATGTATTGAGACATCATGTTATGTATGGTTTTTTATTATTATCACAAATTCACCCTTGAGCTTGGTTGCATTTTCTTCATAATATTTTTTTATATGTTCCACTGTACCAACCTTTATGTCTTCATACATTTTTGTCAATTCGCGACACACAACTATCTCTTGATCTTTATTTATATTCACGAGCTCATCCAAAAGCTTCATAAATCTGTGAACAGATTCGTAAAGCATGATATTTTTTCCTAATGAAAATAGTTCTGTCAAAATCTTCTTTCTACCTTTTTTATGTGGCAAAAATCCATAAAACATAAAAGCTGCATCTCGTATACCTGAAACAGATGCAGCAGCAGTTATTGCAGAAACCCCAGGTATTGGAACAATCTCTACTTCATGTTTACGACAATATGTGACAAGCATGGCACCAGGATCTGATACACCAGGTGTTCCAGCATCAGACACATAAGCGACATTTTTGCCTTCTTGAAGAAATCCTAATATGTAATTAAAATTTTCTTCTGTTGAGAACTCATTGATAGACACTATTTGCTTTTTAGGTATAGATAGCAGACCAAGCAATTTTGAAGCAACTCGGGTGTCTTCGGCGGCAATAACATCAACTATCGTCAATGTTGAAATAGCCCGAACTGTTATGTCATCTTTATTTCCTATTGGAGTTGCTACTATATAAAGTTTTCCTTGCATATGTTTAATATTTAATATTCGGCCGGAACTGAAACAAAACCATCCTTTGCAACAACGACATGATCAAGTAATGCTATACCTAAAACTTTTCCAGCCTTGATGATCTGCTCCGTTATAGCCTTGTCTGATTCTGAAGGTTTTGACACTCCTGATGGATGGTTGTGGACCAATATAAGCGCAGCTGCACCATACTCGACTGCTGGTCTAAAAACCTCACGCGCGTGTATAATACTGCTATTTATAGTTCCGATAGATATAACCTCATCATGTATAACCTTGTTGTGAGTATCTAGATACAGACCTCTCAGATGTTCCTTTGAGAGATTGTGCATATCTTTTGTATGCTCATATACATCATCAGCTGTTCGTATAGTTGTTAAACCATTTATGTTTTTATCAAATAATCTTTTTCCCAACTCTCCACAGGCTATGATCTGGCATATTTTTGTGATAGGTATATCTAAATCTACAGAAATCTTTTTTAGATCAAGCCCAGGGTTTGAAAATATGCTCTTGCCGTATTCTTTCATAACGCGAGATGACATAGACATCACATCCTCTTTTTTTGTCCCTGTAATAAGCACAACAGAAAGAAGCTCAGATAAGTTTAAATGCGAAACACCTGATTCTAAAAGTTTTTCTCTAGGTCTATCTTTATTTGGCAAATCTCTTATTTTTAGCACGTAAGATTTTCCAACAATTTCTTTGCCGAGATGATTCGTATAAGCATTATTATTTTCAACAAATACCAAATCACCATTTTGTATTTCTACATAGGGTGATTTTACAGGTTCATTATTTTGTACTGATGTTTTTATTTTTGACACCTATCTATTATAACATAGTGGTCAAGAGACTGTTTATTCCTCTCACTTCGAGCAAAGGTACTCAAAAAGAGCTATCTAGGATAGCTCTTTTTTGTGGATCGCTTTGCCTAGAGCAAAGTCTCGTTCGAAGAATGAACAGCGTGATTTTACAAAATACTGTATGTTAATTTTCCATCCACTTCTTCACAAAGCATGATTTTATCTTGTGGCTCAAACGGGATGGTGTGCTTAAACTCCATAGCAGTACCAGTAGTTGAAAGAACCGGCAGAAGAGCATAACCTAGGCACATATTTCTAAAGTCCATAATATCAGACGCTCCAGCATATACCGTCGCAGTTGGATGATATGCAGACAGTGCTTTATTGGCCTCAAGGGACACTTTTGTCACAATAGCTGTTACTTTCTCAACCTTAGCTTTTTCAACAACATCTTTTGCCCAAGCATAAATAGCTGAAGTTGATACAGGTTCTGCTGTAAAATGAACAAGTTCTTCGCGATGATCTTCAGTATATTTCATAACGCGATGCATAACGTTTGTAGCCTCAAGAGGATAATCACCGAAGGCTGTTTCATCACTCATGGAAATACCATGTGTTCCATCCAATACAGCATTACCAATATCACACACCTCAGCCCTTGTCGGACTTGGATTTTTAACCATATTCTTAAGAACTTGAGTTGCAACTATACAGTATTTTCCTTTCTTCAAAGTTGATTCAACCATTTTCTTTTGCATATAAGGAAGCTCTTCTAGAGGAACCTCAGCCATAAGATCTCCTCGAGCAACCATTAGTCCGTCACAGTTATCCAAAATATCATCTCTGTTGTCAAATCCCTCGCGGTTTTCAATTTTTGAAATAATTTTCCCTTTGTAATTTGGATATTCACTTAATATAACTTTAATGTCATTTAAATCTTGAATATTTCTAACGAATGAGTGAATAATAAAGTCCACATCATGTTTAGCACAAAAATGAATAAAACCTATATCTTTAGGAGTTAATGAAGGTAGGTTAATATGAACATTTGGAACATTAAGACTTTTTTTGCTTTTTATGATACCGTCGTTTTTAACGATACATTTTAGTCCACGATCAACGATTTCCTCAACAATGAATGATACGGAGTTGTCATCATAACTTATAAGTTCACCAACTGGAATTTCATGATGAAAATTTTGATAATCAACACCAATAATATTTTCTCCAGTATAAGAAAGATCTCCAGTAAATATAACATGTTCACCTTTTTTAATATTCATTGGACTTTCGATTCCTTTTGTTCGCGTTTCTGGTCCTTTTGTATCAAGTAAAATACACATCTTTTGGTCTGAAGCTGCTCTGATGTCTTCAATTACTTTCATAGCCTCTTCTTCGCCTTGATGGGCAGTATTTAGCCACATAACATCGATTCCTGCATCTATTAATTGTTTTAGATATTCAGGTGAAGCGTTGTTATCAGCTATTTTTGCAATTATTTTTGACTTCCGGCCATGTGATTTGATCATATTTTTCGTTTTTTGTATTAATGTTTATATTTATAGAATAGATGTATATAGTACTATATTTAGCTTAAAAATACTATCTTCGAGGCATTATCTATCAGCAGGGATTTCATAATATTGAATCAAAAATTCACTTAGGTCAAGAAAAGGACTTGCTAAAGATTCAGAGGCATATCTTGAAACTTTGGGATCTACAGTGTACATAAACACTATAAACTTAGGATGGTATGCTGGGAAAAATCCAATAAAAGTATGGATGTTTTTACCGTCTATATATCCGCCTGATTGTGAGGCGATTTGAGCCGTACCTGTCTTAGCACCAATACTGTATCTTGGATTTTTTCGTGAACCGTTCAGTAAAGAATTATCAACATTGTAAACCAACATGGATTTGATCTCGTCAATCGTCGTTTCTTTCAATAATGGTTTTTTATTTTCCAGAGATTGGATCTTTGTATCATCCGTACTTCCTAGTTCATATTTGATCTTGCTGACCACATGAGGATTAACAATATACCCGCCGTTAGCTATAACAGACAAAGCTCTGATTGTGCCAATAGGACTCATAGCAATACCCTGCCCAAAAGAAATAGTAGCATGCTCTACATCACCCTTATTGAGGTTATCAGTTAAAGGAGAGGACTCATTGGGTAAATCTATGCCTGTTTTTTGAGTCATGCCGTAGCTGGTGAAATATTTGGTCAGGGCATCATTACCTACCAAACGAGCAACATATACAAAACCAGTATTCAATGATTGGGACATTGCATATTGCATAGTGATCGAGCCTCGAGCTTTTTTATCGAAGTTATACATCGTTCGATCCTTCACTTTAACAAAACCCTCATCATTGTATATGGAGTCTGCATGAACTTTTCCAGTATCTATACCAACAGACATGGTTAATGGCTTGATAATGGAACCCATCTCGTATGAACTTTCAACTATGTCATTCTTATAGTTTTCAATATCATAATTTTTTTTGTCGTCATGGGAAAATGTAGGAACCTTGGCCATTGCAACAATCTCACCAGTATATGGATCCATTACAATAGCCCCTGTTAAATCAGAACTTTGTTTCTGGTTTATTTCCAGTAGCTTTTTTTCCAATTCTTTTTGAACAATAGGCTCTATTGTGGTATAAATATTACCTTCAAAGCTATCTTTTTCTGAAATCACTTTTTTTGCACCGGAAAAAAGATCCACAAAAAAGTTGCTATATACCTTACTCTTTCTTATGAGCGTATTTTCATATTGTTTCTCCAAACCATATCTTCCAGCCAATTCGTCTCCTTTAAATCCAAGAGTTCCCACAACGTTTGAAGCTAATTCATTTCCGGGATAATATCTTTTCTTCTCTTTTCCTAACCCTAAAAATTCTAATTTTAATCCCCGGATCTGACTCTGCTGATCTTCGTCGAGACCTTTAACCAACTCAAAGTACACATCATTTTTTCTATCTTTTATTTTTAAAATTTTTGTATTTAATTCATCTACCCCTTCTGTCTTAAGTTTTAATATGCCTAAAACTTTAGACTTTAATTCGCTTAAAATTTTATCTTCCGATTTATTCCCTGTATTTTTATCAGATTTTAGGAACGCATAGAAAGACTTTGGATTTATATACAAAGTATAGTCATCCTTCATCGTCGCAGCCATAATATATGTTCCATCTTTTTTTGTAAAATATATATCCCCTCTGTCGGTAATGTTAGAATTCTTTTTAATGTATTGCCTGTCACCTAGATTAAGATAGTTCTCATGATTTAATACTTGGACTACATATAATTTGACTATCAGTGCCAAGGCAACAGAAATAAATATCAAAGACAGTACTCTGATTCGTTTAGCAAAAGTAATCATTATCTTACAGCCAATTCACTATTATCTTTTATGCTAAAATATGCAATTCTATCTTCAGTATTCTTTTGATAACCCAGACTTAAGGCTCTGTCTAAATCTATGTCGGACACTTGTCGAATATAGTCAAATTCTTTTTGATTAATACTTGCAGTCAGTATGGAAATTTTTTTATTATTTACTTCTGAGTCAGATGCTAAGACAACTGTTTTATATATACACATAATGTAAGAAAAAACTAAAATAATAACCATTGATGCCATTGATACTGTGTATATATTTTTTGATTTGTCATTTTTTGTGTTTTTCATTTTTTTCTTTTTTTTCTTTTTTAAAGATTCTAAGTTTGGCACTTCGAGATTTGGCATTAGTTTTTATCTCGTCGTCCGTTGGTATAATAATTTTTTTATTTAAACGTTTTCCTTCTCCATCCTCATCCAATTTCTTAAAATATTGCTTAACTATAACGTCCTCCAAACTATGATAACTGATGACGGCCATATGACCGTTATCGACCAATGCATCAAACGCACCCCTTAATCCCTGATCCAAAACTTGTAACTCTGCATTTACCGCTATACGTATCGCTTGAAATGTTTTGGTTGCTGGATGAATCTTGCCTTTCTTGCCGTTGAAAACCTTATGCTCAATAAGATTAGCCAGCTCGCCTGAAGTCTCAATCTTCTTATGATATCGTTCTTCAACAATTTTATTGGCTATTCGCCAAGCTGATTTTTCATCAGCATATTGTCGAAGTATTAGACAGATATTATCCACTGACCAAAAGTTAACTATGTCGTACGCGGTTAGCTCAGCCTCTGTCGGAGGCAAGGTTGAGAATCTCATGTCCAATTTCTCATCAAACTTAAACGAGAAACCTCTTCCAGCTCCGCTTAATTGATAAGTACTTAATCCTAAATCAAACAAAATGCTGTTAAATTTTATACCAGTTATTAAATCATTGATATTGGCAAAATTTCCTTGGATTATATGTATCGAAACTTTTTTATTGTCTTTATATTTATTTAAAAAATCTTTACCGCGCTTGATGGCACTTTCATCTAGATCAAGGGCATATATAAAAATTTTCTCATACCTATTAAGTTTTATTAAATTATCTATAAAATATTCCACATGTCCACCATCGCCAAAATTACAATCTAAATGATAATAATTTTTATACTCAGCAGTATCGTTTGTTACAAGATGGTTGAATATCTCCTTTGCTAAAACAGGTATATGTCTAATCATATTTTTATATCGCTCCGATAGCGCTTAACTTAGCAGCCAGTGCATCAGCCTGTTTCAGTATTTTTTCTTTATATGATTTCCATCTTTTCTCTTCCCAGATTTCAATACGCGTATGAACTCCTGCGAAGACAAGCTTTGTAGCTTCTTTTTTATCTTCCGATGTTGCACCTGCATATTGTCTTAAGAAATCTGGAATTAAAACTCTACCTGCTGTATCAATTTCAATTTCCACCGCCCCTGCCAACATAATCCTGTTAAATCCACGAGAGTCTGCATTACCGATTGAAGTATTTCCAAGTTGTTCGGCAATCTTACTCCATTGTGTCAAAGTAAACATAAACAAACAGTTGTCGAGGCCGTGTGTTATTATCACTTTTTTTCCCAGTTCTTTTCGGAACTTCGATGGAAGCGATAGTCTTTTTTTGTCATCCAATGTGTGTGTGAATTCGCCGATAAACATAATTTTTTAATAATTTTTTAAACATAACACTTTATCCCACCTTCTACCATTATATACCACTTTCTTACATTTGTGCAAATGCTGGTAAAATAAAAAACCCATAGCGTTGTGGATAAGGGTAAAAATTAGCAAAAAAAATTGGCTGCCACAGGAGGTTAATCTGTGACAGCCTTTTTATATTTTCAGGTTTTTGGATTACAGTGGTTTTTTATGCCGCTGCAGCCTCGGTTGTTTGACGGAGTTTGTTCAGGATTTCCACAGGGATGTCCTGGTGAACAACGACAGTTATTGATTCCGCTAATGAAACTCTCAAACGTGAGTAGCTCCGAATAGGAATCGGACGATGAGACTCGTCATTAGGGTCATATACTAGGTAATTTCCCAAACCTGCACCTGCTTCCAGCTGTCTCAGAAAGAAGACAGTGTTTTCAAGCTCCCTCAAAGAGAGGTTGCTTGAAATTCCTGTCGGCACGGGTTTGAATTTTGCCTCAACGAGCTGAGACATAAGCTCTGCAATATCGTAATAAATCTCATCCTTTCCGATATGAACATCAAGGTCTGAACCCTCGATATGCATAGCGAGATGGGGCTTATTACCGTCTGAAATCACTCGGTATGCAGTGACTTTGAATTCTCCCAATTGGAGTGGTTCTCCCAACAAGACAAAGCCTTGTGGTAGAGTTGTAACCAGTCCCACTTCTTGTTTACTACCAGCCAAGGTATGTTTCATTTATTTTTCTGATCTACAGGGTGAGTGTCCCCTCAACAAGATCCTAACCGTAGAATCCCATCTAAAGAACAACCAATAAACTATACCACCTATAAAATTATTCTACAACCTATATTCCATCCTTAAACCTCGTGACTCAAGGCAATATTAAGAACCTCATGTGCTATCGTTTTTGCAGCATCAGGTGTTGAAAAATTTTGCGCGCTTTTTCTCATTTTTTCTTGTAATGGCGGATTAGTTAAAATCCTATGAATCTCGTTTAACAAAATCTGTCCTGACAAGTTTGATTCCTCTATAACCTCGCATGATCCAGATCGTAAATAGTTAAATGCATTCTTTCTCTGATGATCACCATTTGAATCAGCTATAGGTATCAATATGCTTGGCACCCCCCAAGCTGATATTTCAAATATCCCTGATCCAGCCCGTGAAATGATAATGTCTGATATGCCAGCAACCATACGCATTGACATCATGTTCAAATAATCCATAGGCTTGTATCTATTTGGATTTGTTGCACCTTCCAAAGTCAGATTGGCCATACCTTTAACTATCTCAAAATTTGCTTTCCCTGTTTGATGCACAACCTGATATGTCTTAATCAGCTCTGGCAAAATCTGTATAATAATATCGTTAATTTTCTTAGCCCCAAGAGATCCACCCAATATGGATATGGTTTTTAAGCTCGGATCTAAGTTCAAATATTCATATGCGCCGACCTTTAATGGGGTTAATAACTCCTGTCTCACAGGTTGTCCTGTATATGCAGTCTTATTGCTATCAAAATATTCTGCAGATTCCTTGAAAGAAATGGCGATTTTTTGCGCAAACTTAGAAGCCCACATGTTTACCCTTCCTGGCACCGAATCTGATTCATGCATGATTACCGGTATGCCTAAAATTCGCGCAGCAAACAATGTTGGAAAACTAGTGAAGCCACCCTTTGCAAAAACCACATCAGGAAAAATCATAAATATTTTTACTAAACCAATACAGACACCAAAACCCATGCGAAACATGTCAAAAAAATTATTTATAACAGCCATACCTTTTGGATTGATACGTCTTTTTCCTGCAGGTATATGAACAAACTTTATATCTCTATCAAATAATTCCTTGGCATTATAGGGATTTGGACCAGTATAATAAATATACGGATCTAATATTTTTTGATCCCTGCATTCCTCAAGAATAGCATCAACTACTGCAAGCAACGGATAAAAATGTCCACCAGTACCACCCCCTGTTATAACGATTTTCATAATAATTTAAATTATACACTCATGAAGTTATTTTTGCTATACTACTTTACTCCAACTTTTTTTTCTTTTGAGGCTGACAAGATTATACCTATGGACATAAGCGATATCAAGAGAGAAGTTCCTCCCTGACTGACAAATATAAGAGGCGTTCCAGACAGTGGTAACATCCCAAGCATAGCACTCATGTTGACAAAAGATTGTATAACAATAAGGCAAAGCAGTCCGACTATAACCAATGATCCGTATGATGACGATTTCTTAGCCAACTTAAAGCCTCGCATCAAAAATACAATATATAAAGCAATAAGCAGTGTTGAGCCAATGAATCCAAAGTCCTCTGAAGAAACGGCAAATATAGAGTCGCCAATAGGTTCGGGTAAATATTTAAATTTTTGTATGCTTTGACCGTAGCCTCGTCCTGAGATTCCTCCAGATCCAATCGCAATCAACGATTGCTGAAACTGATATCCTGACCCTGAAGGATCTGAGCTTGGATTCAGGAATATTTGAACCCTTTTCATTACATATGGACGAGAAAATATAATAACAACCATAGCAATAATACCTATCGTACCTAGTATAAAAATGTCTCTAAAATTTCCGCCAGCCAATAAATACATAATAACTGCCGATAAGCAAATGACTCCTAATATATCCGTATCCGGTTGGAGCAAAAATAATATTGAACTAATTCCTAAAATTATTATCAGTGGCATCGTTCTAATAAAAAAGTTTTTATGATTATCTAGTTTCTTTCCAAAATCACGCATAAACCACAGTGACATGTATAGAATGGCTCCGATCTTGTATAGTTCAGCAGGCTGGAATCTGATGCCAAATAATTCTACCCAACGTCGTGCCCCACCGTGAGAAACTCCTATGCCTGGAATAAAAACCATAATCATTGCAATAACACTTAATATATATATATAAAATGAGTTTTTTCTCCAAAAAGATATTGGTATTTTATAACAAACAAACATCAGCATAAGTCCCCCGATAAGACCCAGACCATATTGATTAAATCGAACAATATCGTATTTTGCAGTGCCTATCAACATAATAATAGCTGAGGAAAATATAACCAAACCGGCTGTTATCAATATAAAAGTTATAATAAGAAAAGGCTTGTCTACTCCAGACTCTATCTTGGCCAATGTTTTTGATTTTTTATTTTTATTTTTATTAATTTTTCTTATAAAGTTCATCATATATAAATTGATTGCGAATTATTATTAATTAAATTTGTTTACAAAATGAGTTTCTTCTCATAGATGTTTTCTAGGAAAATGCCTCGAGGACTGAAACGGAATGTCATAAACAAATTTAGCTCAGTAGGGCCAGTATCACTCCTGTTACGGAACAAATGATCGAGATAATCCAATACCTCATCGTAACACGAGGTGATGACCATCCAATAGCTTGGAAATGATGGTGCAGCGGTGCAACTCTAAAAATCTTTTTGTGGAAATATTTTTTAGAAAACATTTGAATACTTGATGACATTGATGTTGCTAAAAGAGGAAAAGCTATAATAGCCAGGACAATAACCTCATTGGTT
>JAYSOO010000006.1:0-6032 GCA_043722755.1 Candidatus Parcubacteria bacterium | reverse complement strand
TTTTTGGGTGTATCTGCAGGACAAAATGCCTACAGCGCCAACAACTCCAACTTCTTGGGTAGTTATGCAGGACAAAATGCCTACGACGCCAACAACTCTATCTTCCTTGGCCGTGAGTCTGGATCAAATGATAGTGTAAACAACACTTCAAGTGACAAATACTCTATACTCATCGGTAACTACACAAACACAGGAGGCTTCTCCAACTCCATATCTATCGGTCAAGGGGTATCAAACAGTGCGACTGATCAGTTAAACATCGGTCGTATCATCTATGCCACAAACATCGGATCATCAACCTCACCTACATCATCAGCTTTTGCACCCGCTTCAGTCGGTATAGGTACTTCAACACCCCTTGATAAGTTACAAGTCTTTGGTGATATACGTGTCGGGACCACCGGAACAAATGGTTGTATCAAGAACTATGCAGGAACAGGACTTACAGGAACATGTTCATCTGATGAAAGACTTAAGGGAAATATTGTAGATTTTTCAGAGGGCTATCTTGATAAGCTCATAAACCTAAGGGTTATAAGCTATAACTGGAATGAAGAAGCTCGTGTTACAAATAAAGTAGATACTACTGTTACAAACTACGGACTCCTTGCACAAAACGTTGAACAAAACTTTCCTGAACTTGTGTCTACGGATTCCAATGGATATAAACAAGTTGACTACTCGAGATTGCCATTGTATATTTTAAAAAGTGTGCAGGAGTTAGCGAAGAAGGTTGCATCATTTGCAGACTATATAAGTACAAAAGAAATTAAAACAAATAAATTATGTGTTGAAGATATTTGTGTTACGAAAGAACAGTTCAGGACCATGCTACAAAATACCAATGTGACTCCTACAATATCACAGCCTCCTACACCGGTAATCGTTACACCAGACCCTGTGGTGGATGTTCTGCCCGTGCCTGATACAACTTCAACTTCTACAGTCATAGAAACACCAGCTGAATTACCAACAGTACAATAGTCATAACTTTCCTACATCCCTATTGTCAATCTGGCTTAAAAATGCTATACATATACACTATATGACACAACAAAATGACACTATAAAAGATATGTTCGAAGCGGGGGTTCATTATGGAACTTTGCGTGCTTCTCGTAATCCATCTGTTAAAAAATATGTATATGGTACAAAGGGAACTGTAGATATTATTAACGTTGAAGTTACAGCAAAACAAATAGAAGATGCAAAAGCTTTTATTACTGATCTTAAGGCAAATGGAAAGGTTATTCTTTTTGCTACAAGTAAGAGCGAAGTACTTGATCTGTTGAGAGATTCTGCTATCAGATTCAACTCACCATACATTGCTGGAAGATGGGTAGGAGGCTTGTTTACAAATTTTGAAATCATCAGAAAGAGAATCAATCGTATGATCGACCTTGGTTCAATGAAAGAAAAAGGAGAGCTTAAAAAATATACTAAAAAAGAACAATCATTGATGGACAAAGAAGCTGAGAGACTTGCAAAACTATTTAGCGGTGTAAAAGAACTAACATCATTGCCAGCAGCTCTATTGGTAGTTGATCCTAAGAAAGAATTTATTGCAGTTGAAGAAGCTCGTAACCTAGGTATACCGGTTATTGCGATCGCAAACACGGATTGTAAGATTTCTACAATACAGTACCCTATAGTTGCCAATGATTCATCAAGATCTTCAGTTGACTATATTCTACATCAATTGCTTGGATAGTTAGATTTTCCCGGGTATAATAGTTAGACTCATTAAAAATTAATTTAAAATACAAACATGAACATTACATCAGAACAAATAAAAGCGTTGAGAGAAAAAACAGGCATATCAGTTATGCAATGTAAAAAAGCGCTAGAAGAAGCGGAAGGAGATGAAGCAAAAGCTATCATCATTTTAAAGAAAAAAGGAGCTGAACAGGCAGCTAAAAAAGCAGATAGAGAGTTTGGTGCTGGAATAGTAGAGGCATACATTCACTCAAACGGCTTGGTTGGTTCTATTATAGAATTGGCATCAGAAACGGACTTCGTTTCAAATAATACAGAGTTTAAAACTTTAGCAAAAGACATTGCTATGCAAGTTACAGCTACTGCTCCTGAATTTTTAAGACAAACTGACATAGACGAGACTACGGCTGCAAAAGCTAAAGAATTGTTTACAAAGGAAGTTATTGACAAGCCTGTTGATCTTCAAGAAAAAATAGTTCAAGGTAAGATGGATTCATATTTTAAAGACCAGGTATTGTTAAATCAAGATTTTATAAAGAACCCTGAAGTGACAATCCAAACTATGTTGGACAATGCTATGCAAAAATTCGGAGAAAGAATAGAGATAGTTAGATTTAAAAGATTTGAAATTGGGAAGTAAATAGTATATACTATCTTTACATGTTACGATGATTCTTGTGATTATTTGAGAAACCTGTCAGGCAGATCATTCTCATATAAAGAAAGGAATCAATCCATCCTAACATGGGTGTGAATGTCCCCGACGGACTACGTATGCCTCGCGAAGAGATCACATATATAGCGAAGGGTTAACTCCCAGGCCAAACACACCTAATTTTGCCGTTTTAGCTCAGTTGGTAGAGCAACTGTTTTGTAAACAGTAGGTCCCCAGTTCGAATCTGGGAAGCGGCTCCGATATGTTTGAACCTCTTAACCAAACAAGAAAATCAACGACAGCTTCAAATAACTTTGAGGTAAACACTGTTGAGAAGATGAGAATGGAAAATCTTAAAAAAGAAAAAGATCGACGTGAAAAGGAAAGGTATAAAATGGAATATGATGCGAAGAAAAGAGAATTTGATATGCATAACGCAAACAAGGCTAGATATGATGTGGAAAAAAGAAGATATGAAATAGAGCTTACTAAATATAAAAATGATACTTTGTCGACTCTTCGTGATGAGAAAAAATATGACATTGAAAAAGGAAATTTGACTGATGAGGAAAATGCGATTAATAGAAAGATTCAAATGATGGAAGTCGAATTGCAGCAGTTAAAAAATAAGGCCCAGAAACTTAAGCAAGACAAAGAAATATCAATTAGAAAAGACAGGGAATTGCTTTCTGACATTATAAAGAAAAATGCCTACATTCAATCAATCGAATTAAAATTAACAGCAACGGAAAGAAACCTGTCTCAGGCAAATAGAGAAGTTGTGAACTTAACAACAGAATTAACACGATTAAAAAAATATGCGTAAAATAGCGCTCATAATAATGGACGGATGGGGTATGGGCGAGCAAAACGAAAAAAATGCGCTCCATATGGCCAAAACGCCTTTTTTTGACATGTGTATGAATACCTACCCTCATGCGTTTTTGGAGGCTTCGGGACTGGCCGTAGGCTTGCCTGAAGGTCAGATGGGTAATAGCGAGATTGGACACACGACGATAGGTGCCGGGTCGGCGATAGACACAGATCTTGTGATGATAAAGAAATCCATAGAGGATAATTCATTTTTTGAAAATGAGGCTTTTTTGCGTTTGATTAACCATGTCAAGGTACACGGGTCAAAAATTCATATGATAGGTCTTTTGTCTGATGGTGGAGTGCATAGTCACAACACTCATATTTACACATTTTTAAAGATGGTAAAAGATCATGGTCTTAGTAAAGATCAGATCATATTGCATATATTTACAGATGGTCGCGATGTGTCAGGAGGCACTGCGGTCAAATATATAAAAGAATTGGAAATGGAAATGGAAAAAGTACAGATGGGGATCATCGGTTCTTTTGGAGGAAGATATTATGGAATGGACCGAGCAGGAAACCAAGACAGAATAGATCATGTTACAAATATTCTCTTCAAAGCCGAAGGTAATACTCTAAATCTGCAGGAAAAATCCATCACTGACTTTATACAAAACGAATATGCAGAAAAAGATCCCACAGGAAAGATAGATGAATATTTTGAGCACTATCTATGCCTTCATGGTCATGAAAATTCTGAAAAACAAATTCGGAAATATATCATAGATACAAATGACGGAATATTTTTCTTTAACTTTAGGGCGGATCGAGCGAAGCAGTTAACAAAAGCTATCTTGGATAATCAGGAAGAATACAATTTGCATTTCGTATCAATGGCACAATACGGCGAAGACTTGAAAACTGACGTGGCATTTAAGCCAGCGACTATTTTAACAACGCTTGGAAAAGAATTATCCAAGAATAATATCAAGCATGCTCATATATCAGAATCTGAGAAATTTCCCCATGTAACTTTTTTCATGAATGGGCAGTCTGATATCGTGCAAGAAGGAGAGTTGCAAGTGAAGATTGATTCTCGAACTGACGTAAAAACTCATGATGAAGCACCGGAGATGAAGTCAAAAGAGATAGTTGATGCGGCTATAGAAGCTTTTGCAGATCATGATGTTGTGATTATTAATTTTCCCAATACTGATGTGGTTGGACATACTGGAAATATCAAAGCTGTAATGCAAGCAGCAGAGACTGTCGACCGGCAAACAAAAAGACTGGCAGAGTTTGTAGAAAGCGTAGGAGGAATATCCTTGATAACTGCGGACCACGGAAATGCGGAGGTTATGATTGATGAAAGCGGTAATATGCATGTGGCGCATACGACAAATCTCGTGCCATTTATCGTGACAGATAGAGATATAAAAATTATGCGACCTATAGGAACGTTGGCTGACATTGCACCGACTATATTAAAGCTGTGTAATGTTAACAAAGTTGTTGATATGCAGGGAAATAGCGTGGTATAATTGTAATTATTAATTAATCAACAAAAGTCATAAACAAAATAATAATTTTATGGAAAATACAAACAATTCATCATCAAATTTAATTATTTGGATAATACTGAGTATAATTATAATTGGAGGAATATTTCTGTACATGAGAGGTCGGGAAGATGTGACAACTCCAGGTGGAGCAGATATCAATGTAACATTACCAACTGATACAAACGGAAGATAATGGATAACACGAGGACGTACTCTTTAATCGGGATGTTTATTGGTGGATATTTGGGAAATAGCCTACCTGCTCTTTGGGATGCGGGTAGTTTTTCTTTTTCAGCGGTTGTGTGTGCTGGACTGGGATCTTTTGTAGGACTTATAATCGCTTTTAAATTAAGCCAACAATAGACTTTTGATATATAATATACATATTATGAATGAAAGAATAAAGATAATTGAATCAGCCGGTGAAGACACTGATTTTTATGATGGTATGATAATAACAGCCTATGAAAAAGGCATGGATTTTTCTGGCATGAATCTCGAGACCGTAACTGAATTATTCGCGCGGACTGTTTACTATTTAGATATATTAAAATACAAAGATAGTCCAAATAAAGATTCTGATAAATATGAGGAAGCTCAACAATTGGGTAAAAAATTGGGCATAAACATCGATATAGAATGGATACAGAAATTTTCGCTGAAATGTGGTCAGATACTAATGTCACAAAATTAGGTATATGATATGATACATATCATGGAAAGAAAAAAATTAGTCATGGTTGGAACTATGGTTGGTGGATATGCAGGAAGTTATATTCCTGCACTGTGGGATGTGGGAGGTTTTTCTATGTGGGGAATATTTTTTGGAGCGATTGGTAGTTTGATTGGAATATGGTTGGGGTTTAGGTTAGGGGAGTAAGGTAAATTTATGTATTTCATTTCGTTTCAGTCCTCAACAGCTTGTCTAGGACAGATTTTTTTTGCGAATGATCTCGTACGTTCGTAAAATTTAGTAAATTCAAGACCATTTTGCCGGCGCCGGCAAAATGGTAAAAACTTTTAATATGAGTTGATCAAATTAAAGTTTAAGAGCTTAACTTTTAATTTGTATTGTGACTATATTGCCCGCGCCAGCAATATGGTCTGGACATAAATATAATGTTGTCATATAAAAAGTATATTACGTATTTGTAAATATTATATAAATTTGACTGGCATGTTATTATATATGTAATGATTAATGAACTGAAAACTATCAAAGATATAGAAGAAAAATATGATATAAATCGTATTTTCGCACACAAGGCTTTTTTGACTGC
>JAYSOO010000005.1:0-6074 GCA_043722755.1 Candidatus Parcubacteria bacterium | reverse complement strand
CATACTTCGACATATCCGTTTTTATCCCCTTCTAGTTAAATTGTAGTGTCTCCATGTTTTAAGTTAATCATGTAAATAGTATATCTTAATATTTAAATCATGTCGCGAGCACGCTCGACTTAGCGCGCCTTATTTTGCCTTGGCAAAATAGAAGTACTCTTGGGGCGGGACACTCGGGTTAAGTACCAAAAGTTTCAAGTGATGTAAGGGTATTTTAGGTTAGTTTTAATAACATTTTCGAGGACTGTGGGTCGGGTGTATCAATTACCCATCAAACTTGTTTTAAAGCTTCTTATACAACACCTCGAAAATACTTTTCTCAAAATCTGCTATAAATTTACTTTCTATAACCACCCCTGTTTCAGAGTTATAATCTATATATGCAATCTTAGGACCATAAATAATTTTTGTTACATTGAAATCAAACGTCTGTAAATCTTCAGGAATACTTTTTATATATCGTTCAAGTTTTACATTCTTAAGTAAGGTTTTATTCTCAGCCATAATTGCCTTTCTTTCAAGTTTTTTATCATCTCTCATTTTTTCATATCCTTTTGGCAGATACATTTTGGTTTGTACCAAATCCTTAGCAGAACTATACCGATAGAATGTATCTCCTTTTTTAAGGGTTGCAATAATATCAAGATAGATATTTTTTATACCTTCTTTTCCTTCTAAGAAACGAACATTTGGTTTCATGCTGTTTGTTGAGTATTTATCTTCTAATGCAGGTATGAGATCAAAGAATCGTAATTTCAAATCATTAAAAATTTCTTCCAACTTACTTGGTGGTTCAGCGGTATAGAGAGTTTGTCTTCCTTTGCTTATCGAGGTTACCAATTTTTTCTCTTGAAGTGATGGTAGTGCTTTGTATATAAGTGGTCGATGTATGGATGTTTTATCAGAAATTGCTGAGATGGTAGATGATCCAATATCTACTAATGTTAAATAGATTACACTTTCATTTTTTGTTAATCCAATATTTTCAAGTATTTTATTGTTGTTCATGTTAATAGTGTAACAAATAGTTACACTGTTGTCAAACATATGGGATATATAATATAAGGTATTTACATTAGAGTCTAATTATAGTTACATATTTGTTACATTTGTAAAAAACAAAGCAATATTTAAAGTATATTGTTTACAGAACGAACACTAACAACCAAACAAACCATGATCCAAATCGAGAATACAGACAAAAGAGCAAATTATCTTCAAACAGAGATTGAAACCTTCCGGAATCTGAATCTTGAACTTGAAAACCAAAAGAAAAAGATTCATAATCTTTCTCCGATCGAGATATTTGCAACCTTTCCTCAAGATATTCGTCCTAAAGTTATATCTTGGTTACATCCAAAACAAAGTAATAGAACTGATTACTTTCTAATACCGAAAAACTTTGAGGAATTTGCCTTCGCCATATCAATAGATAATTCCAGGAGTTCAGATAGATCAGTTGAGGTAGAGTTTGATGGCTACAAATTCGAGTTTCGACTTCAGATTATATCTTCAAATCACATGAACAGATTCGGTCTCGATTTTAGTTGGCATACTGATGGCGATAGAGATCTTGAAGTAACTAGAGAGTTAGCAAATATGGGTGTGAAAACCATCTTTGCTGCCAAGCAGCAGAATCCGAAAGAGCATCGAATTGGACAATTTCAAATAGATCCTGAAATATTTCCAAAAAAGCTCTTAAACATAGTCTACGTAGACCGGTGGGAGAAAATGATTCTTGAAGAACATGGCAACCGTAAGGTCCAACAATTTATCTCGTCTTGGTTGAAGGTTAAAGAAATAGCCTACGAGGAAAAACCTTCTGTTCCAACACATACCAGTACATACGACCCGCCAGATCCTTGGTGGGTACAAAATGCCGAAAGACACAGGGAGAGAGAAATGTGGGAACCGAGTGACGGTGATGGTTGAAAACCAATAGCGCACGACCGAAAGGTACGGCGCTTAACCTATTACAATTTTAAATCCTATCATTTTAATAAAATATTATGTTAAATCAAAATCACACAAACCTGTCGGAACTTATATCATTTGTTTTTAATGCACATACACTGCACCCAAAAAAACCTTCAAAAGCATTTCGCAAATGGGATGGACAAACCCCATATGCAACCCACGCTGTTTGGTGTGCCATGACTATCCTAACGGAAGAGACGCTTCCTGAAGATATTCGATCAAATGGTGCTCAGACATTACTTCTTCACGATGTACTTGAAGACACTACTACTAAATTACCTGAAGGGTTGACTGAAGAAGTTATTTGGATGGTTGAAGAAATGACTTTTACTTCTTCAGCAGAAGAGATGGTACTAATTTGGTCTAAGAGTCCTAAAATTAGACTTTTAAAACTATATGATAAGGTTTCAAATTTACTTGATGGTAGTTGGATGGATGTAGAGAAGATAGAAAAGTACCGAGAGTATGTAAAACAGTTAGCTGTCGATGTTGAGAAACACTTCGGACTCTTGAATATTGTAAGGATCGCGAAGGGTCTGTAAAACAAAATACCCGGAGATTATATCAAAGGGTGTTTTTCCATATATAGAATTATACCGTAGACCAATAAGTGCAAATATAAGCCTATGGGTCAACTCCGATACTAAGTTGTAATGGCGGAGACGGAGGGATTCGAACCCTCGGGACCTTTTGACGAGCCCGCCTCTTTAGCAAAGAGGTACATTCGACCACTCTGACACGTCTCCTTATTCACTTATATATAGCATATTTTCATGTTAAAATCATACCCATGAGTGAAGTATTCTACCTTATCGGAAAAATCTGCGGAATAGCTGGTTTTTTCATGTTATCATTTTTAATCTTTTCAGGGGACACTGCCCGATTTTGGAACCGTTTTATTGGCCTTGATAAAATCATCAAATTCCAAAGAAAGTTTTCCTACTTTGTCGCCTTCTTTGTAATCTGTCACCCTGTATTCTTTATGCTTTCAGCTGGAACTACTAAAGGATTTTTAATTCCTGATTTTAGCATCATACCTCTAGCTATGGGTATCATGGCATTCTATATATTCATCGGTATCATGATTGCTTCTAAGTTGTATAAAATGATTTCATACCGTGTGTGGCAATATATTCATATACTTACCTATGTATTATTTTTCTTTGCAATGAATCATGCCTATACGATTGGATCTGATAAAGATCTATTGGCTATAATATACAACATCACATTCTACCTTGTACTTATTGGGGTTATATATAGAACTCAGTATAAGATACGAGCAAGAAAGAATAGTAAATTTAAAGTAAAGGATATCAAGATAGAAACACACGATACGTTTACGATTACAGTTAATGGCAGCAAGAATTTTACAGCGGGACAATTTTTTTTCTTACGATTGAATAAAAATAAACTGCACGCTCGCCACCCTTTTACAGTTTCAAGTATACCCGGAGAAGATATGTCTTTTACAATGAAGCTCGCTGGTCGATTTACACAAACTGCAAAAGAATTAAAACCAGGGGACACTATTTTGATCGATGGTCCGTTTGGAAATTTTATTCCCCAGAAAGAGAAAGATTTAGTGTTCATTGCTGGAGGTGTAGGTATTACTCCATTTATGAGTATTATTAAAGATCATATTACTAAAAATATGCCACAAGGGCACTTCTGTTTTGATAAATCAAAACAAGTCGTACCTCAAAATATTACCTTGATTTATGGATCTAGAACTGAGGCTGATATTATTTTTAAAAAAGAGATTAATGCTATTGATAAAAGTTGGTTTAAGAAAGTGTATTTGTTGAGTCAGGCTGATGAAGGTATAGCACTATCTCCTGATTGTGAGAATGGGTATATTTGTAAAGATGTGTTGCACCGATATGTACAGGATGTAAAAAATTCACTCTACTATATATGTGGTCCTGAGATTATGAAAGATAATGCGAAGAAGTTTCTGAAGGACGAGGGTGTTGATGGAGGTAATGTTTTTGTTGAGGATTTCTTTTGGTAGACTTTACTCCCCCCAACAACCTCAACCTCTCCATCGCATAACTATACGTTATCCGAGCCATCTTTTCTTTATTCTCCCTGATAAATGTTATCAGATCCAGCTCATCTCCAGCTTCAAACAAAGCACTGCTTTTTCTCTTTAATTTTGCGTATTTTATGTATTTTGCGTATTTTTTATATTCAAATATGCAAAATCAGACAAAAATCAAGAGATTATATAGATTTGAAAAACTAAGTTTTTGAGTACGTTTTTTACTCAAAAAAGCTATTTTTCGAGTAGTTTTATGAAAAATGTCCATGTGCCGGAGCAAAGCTCCGAGGTGTTTATCTGTTAACTCCTCGGTTCGGAAACAAAAGTTTTGTACTTTTGTTTCTCTCACTCTACGTCGTTAATAAAGGTACAATTTGATAAGAACCTGTATATAATATTAATCAAAAGAAAATTAGCCTCAGGGAACCAATCTTTTGCTATAATACAACCAATGCAACAAGACTTTCTTCAAAAACCCATATCAAGTATCATCACCTTAAGCAAGCCTCATCAAACAGCCTTTGATAAGTTGCGGATCAAAACAGTTTTTGACCTGCTGTATCATTTCCCCGTTCGCTATGGCGATGCCTTCAAGGCTACATATATTCGAGATATTGAAGCTGATCAAACTGTAGTTCTATATGGCGAGATACAAAACATCGAAGCCAATCAAAGTTTCAGAACTAAGATGATGATAGTTGATACAGTTCTTAAGGATGATACCGGGACAATAAAACTATCTTGGTACAATCAGATCTACATCAGCAAACTATTTAAAGAGGGTGATATCGTCAAGATCTCTGGAACCATAAAAGAAACTAAAGGTAAATTTTCAATTTTAAACCCAACCATTGAGAAAACAAAAGCTGACCCATTGAATCAAGGAATCAATTTATTTGGACAAAAAGAAGAAGTACTATTCTTGCCTATTTACAGAGAAAGTAAAAATCTAAGTTCAAAATATCTTCACATCATTATCGAAAAAGTTTTTAAACATGCTGAATTTAAAGATATAAAAGATAATATTCCAGAAGATGTGAGAAAAAAATATTCCCTCCCTTCTCTTCATGATGCGCTTATATATATTCACAGTCCAAGAGTTGAAAAAGATATCTTGATTGCAAAAAAGAGATTTGCCTTTGAAGAAGTTTTTTATATTCAATTACAAAATGCCAAGCACCGAAAAGAGGCTGAGTCTTCTTTATCGTATGTGTTTATCGGATTGGATGAGGCATTGGAAAATTTTAAAAAGCACCTGTCCTTCGAATTAACCCCTGCTCAAGAGAAATCAATAAATGCTATATTGAATGACTTTAAAAAAACTCATCCAATGTCTCGTCTTCTTGAGGGAGATGTAGGTTCGGGAAAAACTGCTGTGGCTGCGGCTGCATCATATGCCATAGTGGCCTCACGCGTAAAAAGCATGAGAGCTCAGGATCAAAAGAACTCTCGGTTGCAGGTTGCCTACATGGCACCGACTGAGATACTGGCCAAGCAACATTATGAATCATTCATCCAGCTATTTGCCAAACTGCCTATAAACATTGGCCTTTTAACAGGTGCTGGCTGTAAAAAATTTCCATCAAAATCATCTCTATTGACCAATAAGCAAGGGACTGATATTTCCAAAAGCCAAATGTTAAAATGGATAGCATCAGGGGACATATCTATCGTTATAGGAACTCATGCGCTTATACAAAAATCAGTAGTCTTTAGAGACCTGGCCTTTGTTATCATTGACGAGCAACATCGCTTCGGAACCAAACAAAGACAAAAACTAGCGAACAAGCATCTAGTTGATGAAGAGACAAAAAATAAATTAAAAAATAAAGATACGCTTCGAGTAAATAAAAAATCATACATCGACAACAAGTCACGCCCTGATTTTGAGAAAGTTATTCAAACACCACATCTGCTCTCAATGACAGCAACACCTATTCCCCGAACATTAGCTCTAACAATTTATGGTGATTTGGATTTGTCTATCGTTGATCAAATGCCTTCTGGTCGTAAGCCAATCATCACAGAGATTATTGATGAGAGCAAAAGAAAA
>JAYSOO010000004.1:0-6080 GCA_043722755.1 Candidatus Parcubacteria bacterium | reverse complement strand
CTGCATCTCTTCGAACCTTAGGTGCATGTTTGTTTATTGTGTATGCCATGTTTTTGATTGTATATTGATGGGTGTTTCCAAGCTAGTGAACCATTACGTTCAATTTGACAAATACATAATGTATGTTACTTTTGTTTAAGTAGAACCTTAA
The DNA here is from genome assembly GCA_043722755.1 of Candidatus Parcubacteria bacterium. Lineage (GTDB taxonomy): Bacteria > Patescibacteriota > Minisyncoccia > Phycocordibacterales > CAIZLB01 > CAIZLB01. Next base: position 5,929 of record JAYSOO010000004.1, on the reverse strand, counting down.
ACTAAACAACATGAAAACACTATTAACACTGACACTTCTCACCTTATCCTCTATTTCTGCAAAGTCGGCAATATATGAGGTTGTAGACCTCGGAACCCTCTATGGTGGCACCAGCCGAGCAACAGGTCTGAATAACAACGGAGACGTAGTAGGCACAATTCAGGGATCAGGCTATTCAAAGCCGTTTCTCTATTCAAACGGTTCCATGCAAGACCTTGGAACGTTAGGAGGAGCGAGTGGAGCATCCACAGGAATCAATGATTCTGGGCAAGTCGTAGGTTGGGCACAAAATTCACTTGGCGTGGATCGTGCCTTCTTGTATTTTAACGGAACAATGACAGATCTTAATGTCGTGGGTACGGGCTCAAGTTATGCGTCTGCAATCAACAATAATGGTCAGATATCAGGGGGTGGTGGTGGAGGTACTTATGTCTTTCGATATACAAACACTTCAACCATAGACTTGGTTTACTCTACCAATGGTGACAGGATCACCACTACAGCAATTAACTTAAGTGGAGAAATCGTAGGACAAATGAATGTCACAGCAACAGGAAGAACTTCATACTCTGGAATTCGATATTCACCTGATCTTACCTTCTATTATGGTGTAGGTTCTTTGAATCATGTTATAGGAGAAGGACGACCCTCCAGTGATGCTAATGGAATAAACGATGCGGGCATGGTTGCAGGAAGATATAATTTTAGAGCATTTATAAATACTAATGATGGCGATATGCTTGATTTAGGTAAATTATTTAACCCTGGATACACCTATGCAACTGATATAAACAATGCAAATCAGACTGTCGGTTCTTCTGCAAGTCATGCTTTCATCTATGAGGATGGAGCAATGTTGGACCTGAATCTCTTAATCGATCCTTTGGAAGGGTGGACACTTATAGAAGCTTCTGCCATTAATGATGTTGGTCAGATTGTCGGATATGGAATAAATCCAGATGGTTTCGAAAGAGCGTTCCTCTTGAATCCAATTCCAGAACCTTCAGCTCTTTCATTATTAATCATATCGTCAATACTTCTGACTTCACGTAAGAGACGTGGTTGATGTAAATGACGTTTTTCTAAAACAACAAAAACCTTGGTGGTAGTCATACCATCAGGGTCTTTTTTTTACAGCTATTTAAACCAAGTTAAACAAAACTGAAAACAAAATTTTCTTGCAAATTTTTATCACCCTTTTGATTATAAATATTCAAATTCAAAAAATGGGGGTTGCCCCCCCCTCTACTGAAAACTTAATACCCAGAGTACATTGTGAACATTGTTAACCTTATACAGACATCGCACTTAACTCATTGATAGCTGTCCTGACCTCTTTACCCATAGTCACCAGTTCGGAAAGCCACGCATCTTGCCCACATGAAAAAACACAGAGTTAAACTCTGTGTTTTTTATTTGGGTAAGAGAAAGCACCCAATGATGCTTTCGTGGGGTACGAGAAAAGCTTTACGATGTTTTTGAGGACCTTTGGTCCGATAAAACCGTAAAGGTGTACTGACCTCGTAGAGGTCGAGTCCCTCCTTGCCCACCTGATCGAAAATAATCTTACATTGTAGAGTTATTTTTGTTTTATATGGGTATTGAATAAGCCTTGCTTTTTTACCTAAATGGTGATATAATATATACGTTGATACCCTTACCTACAGTAGGTTTGGGCAGAAATTTAAAACAATCGAACAACAGAAAACACAAAAATGACACCTACTGACGCATCAGACACACCATCTAACGAAGCATACAACGAGAAGTTGACTTTAAACTGGATTATCGGGATTGCAATAATCCTCGCACTGGTAGCAGGCACGTTTATTGACTGGAGCTTTGCGCTAGGCCCAGTAATCGTGCTGGCACTTTATCTTAGTATATTGAAATCTCCGAAAGCATTGATGTGCATCGCATACCACATCATCTTGCTTTTGGTGATGTACTGGTTCACGGCAACATTTCTCGTCCAGCTAGTTGATTTTCAATGGTGGACCGGATTTGACTGGATAAGAAAGATCATACGGATAGTGTATCAGGTTACACTTTTATACATATTTGTTAAGTCTATCATCTCCTGCTGGGATTCAACTAAGCTGAAAGAAACAGAGATCGGGCAATTGTCCTATTTTAAGCGGATGCCCACCTTTGGAAGCAATGTGCACAATCAGTTTGGAGGAATCTTTACAGGTTTGCCAAGCTTTCTTGTTAAGATCATCCCGATCGATGCCACCGCCAAGACAATTACACACAAAGCACCCATACAAATTGAAAAACATGGCAGCAAGGGAGAAAAGTTCCTGGCCATATTTGATTTCAATTTTAAGTCTGGAGTAGATGATACTCATGTATGGATGATGAACAAAAATAATGATCTGGACTTAGTAAATATTGCCGTTGAGGCCTTGACTGAATGGCTAAACGATCCTACGCATAAGTATGCTGATACGATTCAAATCAAAAAAGACAAGAATAAGATTGAAAAGTGTCTGCACACCAAGCTAACAAAATTAAGCAGAGAGATGTATGGTGTTAGCATCACTCACTTTAACCTCGTAGATATAGAAGATCCGGAAGAGGTTATTAAACAGCAGATAGATGATGAGGCTGCGGATCAGCATCAAAAAGCTATGGATCAGCGAGAGAAGCTGGACCAAAAAGCGGCAAATCAACAGGCATTGGATCTGTTGAAAACAGCACGTAAGGCTGGCGACGAAACGATGACCTTCACAGAAGCCCTTGAACAAGTGGGTATCCAGAGGGACAAAATTAAGGTCGAGAAGATTACTGGACCCAAAGCCAAGAACGTACACCACGTGAACAGGATTTGAGTAAGCAGGATTTGACCCTGACAAAACCTAACCCTAACCTTGGGGCCTCACCGCCCCAAGGTTTTTATTATATCTATACTTGACTTTATAGTATAAAGTATGATATAGTATGTAAGTCAAACATTCACATTCATGAAATCCAAGATCTCAAAAAAATCAGTTATGAAAATATCAGCAGTAATTATGACGATGGTAATCATAGGCGGAACAATCTACTTCTGGAAGAAGGAATTCTTCGGCAGCGGTACACCGGTTCGGACCACGGCAAAAACCGAGACTCGGACCGTAGTCACCAAAAAAAACCCCCAAACACCAACCATCGAAGAGGTGGAAGTGTCTGAAGTTAAAGTAACAACGTCCAGAGAAGAAACCCAATTCCACAAGGATTGGAAATCAGACGGCGTGAGCAACGGATATGAGTGGTTCTCACCAGTAAACCCAGATAAGGCCACTACTGAGTGGATCTCTGTAAAAGGATATGAGTATGCTTTTAGGCATTTCTCACCTTGTATAAAAGATCTAAAGATAAACGATGGAACCGTGAAGTCATTCAAGGTTGATCCTGAAAAAAAGGAGATGCGATTGGTCGTGAGTGAATCTCCATTCAAAGTCAGCGAGGAGTGCTACTCCAAAACTGATCTTGAAAAAATTGGGCATTCATCAACGGACTTTCGACTTCGTCCGTACGACGACAAGCCGATAGATGTAATCATCGGTCGAAGGAGATAAAAAAAATCAATCATCAACAAAAAGCGCCCCCTGTTTACAGGTGAGGCGCTTATTTTTTTAATCTATATTCAGAACCCTATTCACATTAGTCTTTGTCCTCTCGCTCACAGGCACACTATTTAACAAAATCTTAAACAGGCCAAACACAGAAATCATAATAAACATTCCGAACAATCCCCAACCCATATGCAATCTTCCTTCTCTAATCTTGGCTGGATCAGATTTTGATTTCCACATGTATTCAAATACTCCGTATATAAAATAAAGAAGTGCAACTCCAAACAATAGCAGGATGATTGGGTTAATAATAATATTGTTTATTTTAGATAATATCGCATAGACTGTTTGCATGTCCATAATTATATAATAAAAAAAGACCTGAAGCTATGAACCTCAGGTATTTTTTAATCAAACTATTTCATATAGCTATCTTGTTGAAGGAGTAGCATATGGAGCTTGTTGTACAGGCACAGCAGGTGCTACAGGTACATTGTTGTTATCAAGGTTGAATGTACCTCTCAAAACATTTACTAGTCCCCAAACTGATACCATCACAAATAAAGCAACTACACCCCACAGTATATATCTGCCAGCCTCGCCTTTATTTGCATCATCTTTTGCCCAGAAAAATCTTTTTACGATACCAAATAGGAATAATACAAGAGCTGCTAGAATAAGAAGAGGTAGTGCACGTCCTGCGATATATATAACCCAGTTAAGTAAACCATCAATACTTCTGGCTGCAGTATTAACTGGTGTACCATCCTCTACAGCAAGTGCAAGTGCTGGTCCGATTGCTGCTAATAATGATAGTAATTTTTTCATGTTTTTAGTATTATTTTATGATTTTTTAAATTTTTAATTATGCATATATTATACTACTTAAGTCTTGGAATAATCAAGTCACCAGGACCAAACAGCGTAAATTTAAATATGTTTACGAGCCCCCAAACAGACATCATCACGAATAGCGAAACGATTCCCCAAAACATAAATTTCCGAGCTTGCTCGCGAGCTTCGGGTTTTTGACCATCTATGAAAGAAAGCTTCAGTATCCCGTACAGAAAGGCAACCAGGGCGGCACCGATAATTACATAAACCAATTGATTCATAATTCCAACAAGCCATGCAACTATTCCCATCAATGAAAGCTTTGGAATTCCGTTTTGAGATGAAGAATTTGACCCTAAACCTCCGCCAGATGCACTATTGCTTCCACCACTTCCCATCCTGATATTACCACTATCAAATCCAGTGTTTCCAATATTACCACTATCAAATCCTCCATTTCCGAAATTACCACTATCAAATCCAGTGTTTCCGATATTACCACTATCAAATCCTCCATTTCCGACATTGCCGCTGTCATACCCTGCACCCACAGCACTATTATCATCACTACCTCCTCCCAATAAGTCAGCAAAGTCAAAAGCTGAGACTGTTTTGATATTCACACCCATAGTCAGAATCATCGCTGTAATTATTAATATTTTTTTCATATTTTTGTTTTAATTATTTTAAATGTATTAATTATTTTCCTTTGAACACCTCCTTAACAGTATCCCCGATTCCGAAAGCTATAACCTCCGCACATAATATAAGAGCGGCACCCACAAGTCCCCAAAGCAAAGCATCTCGAGCTGTTTTGAGCTTTCCTGGATCACCTTTTGCAATCACGAACATAAATCCGGCATATATAAGATATAAAGTAGTCACCATAATCATGATAGTCTGAGCAATATCCAAAACATTTAGAAAAATAGTCTTCAAATCTGATCCGCCTGCAGTACCGTTTCCGAGAGGAGGGGTTAGTATAGGTTTACTTTCTTTAGACTGTCCGGCAGCATTTGCTCCATTTGTAGCAGCACCAACCCCTTCAATTCCTATATTAAAAAAACCAATCGAGGTTATCAGTATAGCAGTTATCAGTAATATTTTTTTCATGTTTTTATTATTTATAATTTATTAATTTCTTTTAATCATTGAATTTTCTCTGTACACACCACTCACTCCTAAGGTATCCAAAACAAACTCTACTATGTAATATGAACCCACCAATAAAATCAAGCCTATTACTATGCCTATAAATATTTTCTTAACACGACTGCGAGCATCTGCAGAACCTTGTCCGTTTACTAAAATATAGCCAGCGTACATTATCATAAGCACAGCTATAAAAAGACCTAGCATTAAAATATTTGATAATAATTCATTGATAATAGGACCTAACTCTTTCCATCCACAACCTCCTTTAAATTTACTTTTAAGATCGTTTCCCATACAGGCACTTAGATTTGTAAATAATTGCATATAATTATAGTAACATATTATCTTGCTAAGTATAATCTATCTAATCGTTCAGACGC
>JAYSOO010000003.1:0-16014 GCA_043722755.1 Candidatus Parcubacteria bacterium | reverse complement strand
TTTTTTCTTCTTGCAATTGTTCAATTACAAGGTTTATAGTTTTTAAGTCAAACATAAATTTTTATTTTTTTATTTTTTATTAATGTAAATTATTTTTTCAAAACATCTTTAACCCTTATTAAAGACAAAAGCCGCCTGATAAAGAGCGACTTCAGCCAATATAAGAATGTCTGTAAATAGATTTACTACGATTTGTATATTATACTATACGATATACAAAGTCAATTTTAAAAAATATGCACATAGACCAAGACCAATTATATAAATTTATCATAGACTCCGGTCTGATATCCAAAGAAGAGTATGAGATCATAAAAAAGAAATCCGAAGAGAAAGGAGAACCTCTTCAAGAAACCCTTATGTCTTCAGGCAAAATAAATGAGGATGATTTTTTGAGAATACAAGCTTATCTTGTTGGAATACCTTTTGTTGATTTAAGTAAAACTAAGGTTTCTATTGAGATACTGTCACTTATTCCTGAACCTATTGCCCGTAAACACAACATAGTCGCCTATAGTAAAAAAGACGACTATTTAGAGGTGGCACTTATGGATGGCAATGATTTGAATGCTATAGATTTCATAAAGAAAAAAACGGGTTTGAGGGTATTACCCAGATTAACAAACACCTCTTCTATAAAAAACCTTCTCTTGCAGTATCAAAAGAGTCTTAAGGCTGATTTTGGAGACATTATTCAAAAAGAAGCTTCAAATCTCAAGTTGCCTGGTGACAACGTTGAAAACATAGATAGTGACAACATTGAGGATCTGAAAAAGATGGCGGATGATCTTCCTGTTATTAAAATCGTTGAAACATTGCTAAACCATGCTGCCATACAAGGAGTTTCTGATATTCATATTGAGCATGGTGATACAAATACCATTATAAGATATAGAATAGACGGTCTTCTTCACGATGCAATGATCTTGCCTAAAAGTTCGGGTCCTAGTATAACCGCTCGTATAAAAGTTTTGGCCGATCTAAAACTTGATGAAAAGAGACTGCCTCAAGATGGCCGCTTTAAAATAGATTTAAACGGGGAAAAGATTTCCTTTCGTGTTTCAGTACTACCTACTTATTATGGCGAAAAAATTGTTATGAGACTTTTACGAGAAAGTGTTTCAGGTTTCACCTTAGAAGGTCTAGGCTTCCACGGACAAGCCCTGGAAGACATGCACGATGCACTGAACTACTCAGAAGGTATGATTTTGACCACAGGTCCTACAGGTTCAGGTAAAACCACAACACTGTATACAATGCTTGATATTTTAAATACTCCCGACGTAAACATATCGACAGTAGAAGATCCTATCGAGTATCAGATAAAGCGCATAAATCAAACCCAAATACGATCAGATATAGGTTTTACTTTTTCTTCAGGCTTGAGATCACTTTTGAGACAGGACCCCGACATTATTATGGTTGGAGAGATTCGTGACAATGAAACAGCATCTTTGGCCATAAACGCAGCCTTAACAGGGCATTTAGTACTGTCGACTTTGCACACCAACTCCGCAGCTGGCGCTGTTCCTCGTCTTATGGATATGAAATGCGAGCCTTTTTTACTTGTTTCAACGATTAAAATCATAATTGCACAGCGATTGGTACGCAGACTTTCTGAAACAAAAATAAAATACTTTTTAAACGATGCTGAACTGGCACAATTAGGGAAAAAAATTGACCTAGATAGGGTTTTAGGTTTTATTAAAAAAGAAAACATTATAGACAATAAACTATCTTGGAAAGAAATACCTTTTTATAAGGCAAATATTGTTGATGAAAATAACGATGGATACAAGGGACGTGTTGGTATTCACGAGGCTTTAAGGGTAACAGCTACCATAAAAGAGCTGGTTATCAAAAATGCCACTGCTGATGCAATACAAGATCAAGCCAAAAAAGATGGAATGTTAACCATGCTTGAAGACGGGGTATTCCAATGTGTTCAAGGAATGACCAGTATTGAAGAAGTACTAAGAGTAGCTAACGACTAGCAGACATGAATGAAACATACAAACTCTCTTTTAAATCAAAAGACTGTATAAATTTAATAAAGGAAAGAATAAAAAATGCTAAAGAAAACATAGACCTAGAAGTCTTTTATTTTATAGAAGACAAAATAGGATCTGATCTATTGATACTCCTTATAGAAAAAGCTAAGGAAGGAGTAAAGATACGTCTTTTATTTGATCACTTGGGATCTTATGATTTTTCCAATTCAAAGACATTGGAAATATTAAAAAGACATACGATCAAGGTCCTTTTCTTTAATTCAATATTGCCTTTTACAAAAAATGGTAAGACTATTTGGTATTTTAGAGATCATAGAAGAACTATCATCATAGACAGTGAATATGTATTTACAGGTAGTTCTTGTATAGGTGAGCCTGCAGCAGACTGGGCTGAGCTTGGCATAGTAGTAAAAGACAAAAGTATGGCAGAAAAAGTACAGATTATATTCAATCAGACATGGGACAAAGTGTATCATCCAACTTTTAACATAGGGTCAGTATCAAAAAATGACCTTCAGACAAAGAATGATTTTAGTTATATAACACAAGCACCACTTCAATTTAAAAGACATATTTATAAGTATTATTTAAAATCAATAAAGAATTCTAAAAAGACAATATACTTTGTGTCTCCCTATTTTGTCCCTAATGCAAAATTTGTCCGCTACCTAATCAGTGCTGCTAAAAGACAGGTTCAAATAACCATAATATTGCCCAAAAAAACAGACTGGACCATTGTAGACATTGCCAGAAACACTTATCTGCGCAATATGTTAAAAAATAACATAAATATTTATTTTCATGAAACTATGATCCATAGCAAACTTGTCATTTTTGACAATCAAGAAGCTTTTGTAGGGACAGTAAATCTAGACAACCTTAGTTTGAGATATAACTATGAATGCGGAATAAAGATATTAAACCCTGACTGTGTGGCAGAACTTAACTCCTATGTAAAAAATAATTTACTGACAACCTCAATTAAGCTTAACCTACAATCTTGGAATAAAAGAGGTTTATTTCTTAAACTTATTGAAAAATTTGTTTGGTTTATAAGAAGATTTTTATAAACTCAATAAGCCACAGGCCAAGATTGCAGCAGTTTCTGCCCGCAGAACATAATCCCCCAACCTTAAGGACCTCACCTCATTTTTATTGAATAAAGACGTCTCTTCGTCTGAATAACCCCCTTCTGGGCCTATGAATATAGAAATACTCCTGTATTTAATCGTTCCATCATATTTTGTATCGTCATTTTCATCTACTGATCCAAAATAAACAATATCTGAATTATTCTTTGCCAACTCTATGGCATTATCCAAATTCATAATCTGTTCAATTTTCATCAACTTAACTCTTCCTGATTGTTCTGTAGCTTCCTTCACTATTTTATTCAATCTTTCATAATTCAGGTTATTTTTCATACTTCTTTCTGATACTACGGGTATAACACAGGTAACACCTAGCTCAACTGTCTTTTCTACAATAAAATCAAAATTAGAATTCTTTATAATAGACATATATAAAACAATTTCTTTTTGATGATCTTTATCCTTTTTTTTAATATTTATATTCTTTACGTACTTAAAAGACAGGTCATTTTTATCAATTTTTGAGATTTCAACTTCAACTTCACCTATTTTTTCATTAAAAATATGAATAGTTTGCCCAACCTTATATCTAAATACATTCTTAAGCTGGTGAATAAGCTCTGTTTCGTGTGTAACAATATCATTTTGAGACGATATTTCTATATTGGGTATATAAAATCTATGTATTTTCATATATTTATTTATTATACATGAAAAACTTGCATAGTCTGCTATAATACAACTATGTTAATACCAACAGTAATAGAAAAAACTCCTCAGGGAGAGAGAGCATACGATATATACTCAAGATTATTAAAAGATTATATCATATTCTTAAATGACGAAGTTAGACATGAGACCGCAGGGTTAGTTATAGCTCAATTATTGTTTTTAGCCTCAGAAGACCCAAAGAAAGAGATAAAAATCTACATAAACTCACCCGGAGGTTCAGTTGTGGATGGTTTGGCTATAATGGACACCATGAATCATATTAAAAACGACGTGTCTACAATATGTGTAGGTATGGCAGCATCTATGGGTGCCATGATCCTATCGGCTGGAACCAAAGGCAAGAGATTTGCCTTGCCAAACGCTGAAATAATGATACATCAACCGTTAGGAGGTTATGAAGGACAAGCTTCTGACATAGAGATCAGGACAAGAAAAATATTGGAGACCAAAAAGAACTTATATGAAATATTGGTTAAAAATACAGGCCAGAAATATGACAAAATAGTCAAAGATGCGGATAGAGATTTCTTTATGTCTGCCAAAGAAGCCAAGGATTATGGCATTATTGACAAAGTTATATAGTTATATCTTAATTAAAAACTATTGCAATATATAGATTTTATCTCTAAAATTAGTACATTACTCCGGTAATAAAGATTAGTCATTATTATATATAACTTAAAATCAAAAATAAAAATATGAACAAAGCAGCATTGGTTGATAAAATCCACGAATTATTAGGTTCAACAAAGGTTCAAGCAGAATCTGTAGTTGATACTTTTGTGGATTCAATTATATCAACACTAAAGAAAGGAGAAGAAGTTTCTATAGCAGGTCTAGGTATATTTTCAGTTAAAAATAGAGCTGCGAGAACAGCAAGAAATCCTAAAACAGGTGAGGCTGTTAAGGTTCCTGCAACTAATGTTCCTAAATTCCGTGCAGCAAAAGCATTGAAAGATTCAGTTAAATAATATTTAATTAGATTATAAAATAAAACACCTATCACGAGATAGGTGTTTTATTTTTTTATTATAGTGCGGGATAAGAGAATCGAACTCTTGTCTACTGCTTGGAAGGCAGTCATTCTACCACTAAACCAATCCCGCATATCTTTAATATATGATATAATAACAGATATAATGTTTATGCACAACAGCAAAATAATTTATCCAGTTACATTAATTGCCGTTTTTATACTTACACTTACAGCTATAAAAAAGGACAGTCAGCTTAATTCTACCCATGTTTTAAGCTCAGGTTTACCAATTGCTCTAAAAAATATTAGTACAAATATTAACACCTCTTCAAAAACATTACCTTATGTTACGAATTTAAACCAAAATACCAAAAGTTCACAACTACAAAGATTGATCTTCTCACCCTCTGGCTTAAATCCGAATATCAATTACATAAACAAAAGCAATGACAAGCTAGATGGTTATTTAGTAAATATTTTTTGTAGTGAGTCTAACGGCAAATATGTAAAAGTAGCCAGTGGAAGTGGTATCTTTTTATCAGATCCTGATGAAACAGTCAGTGTAGTTCTAACAAACGCTCATGTAGCAAGACACTTATTAGATTCAAATAAAAAATGCGTTGGCAGAACAAGTAGTCCTACAACAACAACACATACACTCATATTGAGATACATACCCTATCATTGGTTAAATAACCATAACCAATATGTTATTGGTGATCCAGACCAAAACTCTACAGGAGAATATGACTTTGCTATAATTGAAGCAACAAGAATCAAACATACCAAGAAAGACACCTCCAATATCTACAATGTTCTTAAAACAAATCCTAAATTAAAAATATCGAATTATAATGAAAGTAATTTTTTAAATAATATATATATATATTCGTACCCTGCACAGCAAGCTTTAGTTAAAAATGTCTACAATGCTTTATATCAGAAAAAGGATTTAGTAAAAGTATCAGCCGTATATGCCAGCCCTAGAGAAAACATACAGGACAGTCTTCTTGATGTTGTAGGGTCCAAAAACGTGGATCATGGATCTTCTGGTGGAATGGTAATCTCACAAGGATCAACAAACTCAATCATAGGACTGTCGAGCATACTAATAAAAAGCAGTGAACCACAGACAGTTAGAGTTGTAACAATAAAACATGTACTGTCTACAATTGAAAATGATTTAAAAATCATAAACAATGCACAAACAGACTCTTTTCTCTCTATTATTCACGACACACTGATCAAAAAAGAGGCTGATATGTCTGTGGTGCAAATATTGAAAAACATAAAGCTTACGTCAGTTTTAGAAAAATATACACTAGATACCTTGAAAAACTTAAATATCATATAGTACATAGAGTAAAAAATCAGTTGTCAGGAATTATCTGTCAGCTGATTTTTTTTGAATTTGTATCATAGTATCAATAGAATCATTTTCATTTAATATGTTTCTTTTTTCAAAGGAGCATTTTAAACATTTATGGATTACATACTTGTCTTTATTGGTATATGACACATATACAGGCTTCATAAGCCCACCACAGGAATTTAATCTGTCACCTGGATCATTGTCTATATGTTTACTGAAAAGACAATTACAGCAATGATTGGTATAACCATTACCTTTGTTTTCAAAACTACAATTTTTACAAATGAAGTCTTCTTTATTCTTAATAAAAGACATATTGTCGGAGCGCTGGGATTCGAACCCAGAGTCACATCAGCCCAAGTGATGCATGTTAGCCGTTACACCACGCCCCGAATATAAAATATAATACCATAAATCATTATAATAAGATACCTATAGGATCAAATTAACATCTTTAATATAGCTATATAAATCATACGTTTCATTTTTATATTTAACCAACGCCAGGTCAAAATGTATCTCTGAAAAATTTAAAACATCAAACTTCTTATCAATTTCGGTCTTGATTGGAAATATATACTTCTTTATCAGCCTCCATTTCTTTGATATGTTGAAATTTATCAAGTCAAATTCATACTTGTTACGAGTTTTAACCTCTATAATCCTTATATCTAAAGTATATTTTTCCTTATTATATTTATAAACCACTATATCAATTTCAGAATCAATACTTTTAATATTTTTCCTATGCAATTCAAACCCCATTGTCTTTAATTTGTCTATAACAAACATTTCTCCTTTAAAACCAACGCTTTTTTTGTGATTGTTATTTATATTTATCATGTCTCATATCTTACATAAAACCACATAAATTTATGATAAGGAAATGATAAACAGCCAATCAAGAATCCATAAAGATAATATAAAGTTAATTTTGGAAGACATTTTTGTTTGAATATAAGTCATGTTGCAATATGTCTTTTATACACATATACACATAGTTATCCACAATTTGACTTATATGTTTGAGTACAAAATATATACAAAACAAACCAAAAAATACTGATAAAGAAAAACGATTTTGTGCGGGATAAGAGAATCGAACTCTTGTCTCATCCTTGGCAAGGACGTATTCTACCACTAAACCAATCCCGCATAACCCATATTAATCATGTGCACCCACCAGGATTCGAACCCAGAACAGCGGTTCCGAAGACCGATGTGATATCCATTTCACCATAGGTGCTTTTAATTTTACTTAAAAAGTATTATATTTCAAGTATAAATACTAATATATCATACTTATGAACAAATCAACAATAATAAAAGACATAAACCTGCCCAATGAAATACTCTATGTGTTAAAGACTTTGAATGCCCATGATTATGAGGCTTACTTGGTTGGAGGTTGCATAAGAGATATTTTTATGAATAAAGAGCCTAAAGATTGGGATATAACAACCAATGCAAATCCTGAACAAATCCAAGTGGTGTTTCCCGACTCTTTCTATGAGAATATTTTTGGCACTGTTGGTGTAAAAACTGAAATCGGGGTTGTGGAAGTAACACCTTATAGAAAAGAAGGGTTATATTCTGATGGACGAAGGCCTGATACTGTTGAATATACAAATAATGTAGAAACAGATCTCTCAAGAAGAGACTTTACTATCAATTCCATAGCCTATGATCCTATAAATGACATCGTGGTTGATCCTTATGAGGGGATCAAGGATATTAAAGCTAAATTAATTAAATGTGTTGGTGAGCCTGAAAAACGCTTTGCAGAGGATGGTCTAAGGATCATGAGAATGGTTAGGTTTGCTGCGCAATTAGATTTTTCAATTGACACTCATACACTTGTTTCCGCTATGAACAAAAGAGATATACTTGAAAAAATTGCAAAAGAAAGGATTCGAGATGAATTTTGTAAAATACTTATGTCCCCTGACGCCATAAAAGCGTTTATTTATATGTGTAAAATAGATATTTTACAATACATAACAATACACTTAAAAGAATCTGTCAATATTAAGCAAAATGGTATCCATACTTATGATGTTTTTGAACACTTAATTAGAAGCATGCAGTGTGCGGTAGATAAAAATTATCCTTTGGAAATAAGAATTGCAGCCTTATTCCACGACATCGGTAAGCCTGCAACCAGGGTTTGGTCTGAGGAAAAAAATGATTATACTTTTTACAATCATGAGGTTGTTGGTACGAAGATGACCAAAAAGATTCTAAATGAATTAAAGTTTTCACATGAAACCATAGATAGAGTTACAAGATTGGTCAGATGGCACATGTTTTTCTCCGATACTGAACAAATAACACATTCAGCAGTTAGGCGTATGATATCCAATGTAGGACGTGAAAACATATGGGATCTCATAAACCTAAGAATATGTGACCGAGTTGGAACAGGTAGACCGAAAGAAGACCCTTATAGATTAAGAAAATATATGTCTATCATAGAGGAAGTTATGTCAGACGCAACAGATGTATCAATGCTTAAGGTAAACGGAAATGACTTAATAACCATGTTACACGTGAAAGCAGGGCCGGTAGTAGGAAAGATTTTAAATATACTACTAGATAAGTGTATTGAAGATCCAAAACTCAACACAAAAGCCCCACTTATTGAAATAGCTATCGAATTGTTAAAATTAAATGAAAATGAGCTAAATGAGCTAAATAAGACAGCCCTTGTCCACCAAAAACAAGACAATGATGACAAAATTCATCAAATTAGATCAAAATACAAAGTAAAATAGTTTCGTGTGTAACTTAATTTTTAGGTTTCTTATGAAAACTTTTATGAATATTCTTAAGATGTGAGTCTGTAACATGTGTGTATATTTGCGTTGTTGCTATATTAGCGTGCCCAAGCATTGCTTGGACCGATCTAATATCAGCGCCATTTTGCAATAAATTAGTCGCAAAACTATGTCTGAGAATGTGAGGAGTTATTTTCTTTGATATTCCAGCCATAATTGAGTACTTTTTTACAATCCTTTCAATTGTACGAGGTGTCACGGGAAACAATTTGTCGTTTACTATCTTATTCCCCTCTAAATGCATGTTTTTATATTCTTTAACTGCCCCCATGGCATCATCAGTTATAAACACAACTCTAACCTTACTCCCTTTACCCCTCACAGATATCTCACTTTGAGTAAGGTCGAGATCACTTGATAGTGAACATAACTCGGAAACACGCAGACCAGTTGAGAACAAAAGCTCGATTATGGCCATATCTCTATATTTTTCTTTATTTTCTTTATTAATTTTAGATTTTGGAGCCTCTAATAAAGCATTTAGCTCAAAATCGGTCATAAACGATATGTGTCTTTCAGGAACCTTTGCTAGATCAATTGTTTCTGGTGAAACTGCTGTGATTTCATTTTTTTGCAGGAACTTTAAAAACGACCTTATTGAGATCAGATAATAATTTTGAGTCTTTTTTCCTATAAACTCATCTTGATTTTTATTAAATCCTGTTGTCTTTTTTCTATTTAAGAACATTCTGAAGTCTCTTATGTCTTGTCGGGTAATGTCCTTTATGTCCTTTATGTCCTTTTCATATAGATATTTTTCAAAAAAACTCAAGTAACGCCCATAGTTATCAATGGTCTTTAAACTACGCCCTTTTTCTATTTCTATATACTCAAGAAAATTTCTAATGCAAACACTAATAGTCATATTAAATATATTGTATCATTTTTTAATCTAAGATATATGACAAAGACAATATGTGAATATATATTGATATATTTAAAGGTCAATATTTGCATAATGATTATTTGTATGCTAATATATGTTAATGATTTCTAAGACTAAAAAAGCTAAAGTAATAGCAAAAACTAAATTACATGATACTGACACAGGATCATCTGATGTTCAAGTTGGTATATTAACAGAAAGAATTAATCAACTTGCTGACCATTTAAAAGTACATAAAAAAGACAATAGTTCAAGAAGAGGGTTGTTAAAAATGGTTTCAAAAAGATTATCTCATCTAAAATACATTAAAAAATCTGATACTGAGAGACATATCGCATCAGTAAAGGTTTCAAAATCAAAATAATACACACTATCTTAATTTAAAAATAACCTTATTAATAAGGTTATTTTTAATTATCGATTAATTAATATATAATTATCATATATGGAAAATGAAAATCTAAAACATAAAGGCCAGAGAGTGGGAATATTCATAGATACCCAAAACTTGTATCACGGCGCCAAAAATTTATATAGGTCTAAAGTAAATTTTCAAAATATAATTACTGACGTTCTTGCGGATCGAAACCTGATCAGAGCCGTGGCATATGTAATAAACACTGATTCTGTTGAAGAGAAAAATTTTTTTGATGCATTGGGAAAGATAGGAATTGAAACAAAAATAAAAGACATACAAATATTTAGTAGTGGATCAAAGAAAGCAGACTGGGATGTTGGTCTTGCAATAGATGCCATCAGATTGGCTCCAAAGCTCGATGTTGTTATAATTGCATCAGGTGACGGAGATTTTGTTCATTTGGTACAATATTTGCAAGGCACATTTGGATGTAGGGTAGAAGTAGTGGCATTTAGTCAATCTGCATCTTCTATGGTAAAAGAATATGCGGACGAATTCATAGACTTATCAGAAAATCCTTCCAGATATTTGATATTTAACAAAGCAAACACAAGAAATAGTAAAAAGAGAAATATAAAATAGCAAAAACCATGAATGATAATAAAGATTTTGAAAATAAAACAACATCAATACATACATTAGAAAGTGATTTGGCTTCTGCTGTGAGAGATGAAAATTATGGCAAAAATATTATCAAAATTGTTACAGATTCAAATAATAAAACAGATTTTTCAAGAGATGTAGAGAATAGTGAGGAAAACATAGGTATTAAAGACGTGTTTACAAAAAAGAACTTGGTTATTTTTTTTATAGTTATTGTAGTATTAGGTGCAGCAGGAACAATGTTGTACATACTCAATAAAGCTAAGAATGTGGGAGCGGCCGAAGACAAGATAGATACCGTTGCCACAACAACAGAAACAAACACCCCAATCACAAACACCCAAATTATTAAAAATAGCGATGTACTTAATCCTGAAATTATACAGTCTTCTGATTTTTCAAAGATGAACAGGTTTGAAATAATTGCAGAAATAGAAAAGATTAGGGTGTTATTAATAAGTAAAAAAATAGAGCCTGGTAACAACATAGGTGTAAACACAAATTTAAACATAACACAATTTCTTGAGAAGATAAGGTATTCCGGTAACGAATCATTTCTCAGAGCCTTGGACAATACATATGCGTTTGGCTTATATTCCCTTAAGGATAATAAATTTGAAACATATCTATTAGTAAAAGTTAATAACTTTGACTTGGCGTTTAAATCAATCTTGGATTGGGAAAAATATATGGGTGTAGATTTGAAAAGTATCTTTATAGGAAACAATGAGCTTGTGGCAGATATTTCTCAAGCTACTACCACAGCAACCACAACCCAGAACGAAAAGAAATATGGTAAAAAAAATACAGTTGGTTTTGTTGATAGAATTTTAAAAAATTACGACATAAGAGAGTATGTGAAGAATGAGGATAATACTTATATAATCTACGGATTTATTAATAATAAATATTTACTATTAACTTCAGGCGAATCTTCATTTATCGATATAAAAGACAGACTGTTGAAAGAAAACATATTGCGTTAATTCTTTATAACATCTTTACTAGAACTTTATGGATGATTTTGTATTATTTGTTTAATGTCATATAAACAAATACATAAAATATATTCTATACATACAGCGCAAGGTGAGTCTAATCTTATTGAGATTGAGACGATTATTCTACATGGTCTTTATAGGTTTTCCATACTTGGAATAAATCAAAAAAACTCTTCTGACATAAAAGATAGGGTTTATTCTGCATTGAGATCTCAGAAGTTAATAAACCTTAAATCGGATAATAAAAAAATAACCGTTAGCTTGCTGCCGACAAACATAGACAAGAAAGGGAATGTATACGATCTTGGTATAGCATTAAGCTGCTTAATTCATATGGATAAAATAGAAATAAAAGAAAACATATTGGCAGTTGGCGAATTATCAATTACAGGAAAAATAATCCAATCAGGTTATTTACTGAAGACAATTTCAAAGTCTATTGAGCACGGGATAACCACCATAATTTGCGGACAGGATGATATGGAGGTATTAGACACGTATCAAAATAATTTACACGAATTAATTGAGAGCAGTGGTATTAGATTTATATCCGCAACAACATTAAGTGAATTAATCGAAAACATAAAGGAGGATAAATACTATATATTCAAAAACAAAGAAACCAAACCAACAGATCCTACCTCCGACGAATGTGTTAACATTATGGACAAAAATATTTTTAAGATAATATTGGGAATATGCACAAATAGAAATGTTTTTATAGAAAATAAAAAAGATTCTTATTTAAGAAAATTTATAAAAAATTTAACGTACCATAAACACAGATTGAATGGTAATGAACTACTGCAAATTGCCCACGATTTAAACAAAACAGATACTCAGTTATTGGAAAAATATAGCTTTCCGATTACATCTTTAATAGACAATCAAACACTAAAATTTGATTTGCCTATCATGTTGAGTGAAAGTTTATTTGGTTTCAATGTTATTGATAACTTTATTTCTATACCTGAAGACATTTTACACATAACCAAAAAACTACACAGATCTTCTATATTATGTTTCTATAACCCATGTCCTTGTGGAAATAATAATAATTTATTTAACAGCTTTAACGATGAGAAATGTCTATGTTTACAGAGATATATTTTAAAATATCGGCAAAAGATATGCAGGCTTGAAAATAAGTTTTTTGATTTTTATATAAAAAATATAACTGATGAGTCTGTGACTTACAGTTCTATAGATTATATAAATCTAAACAAAGTAATTAGTAAATTCAAAAGTACGAGTATAGACACAGATCAAGACAACAAGACAGAGGAGAGACTTATGCAATATGCAGACAAGTACGAGAAAGTCGAACTTGATCAAATATTCAAACTAACTCAAGACATAACTAAACTAAAACACATATTAGACAAAACAAAATCCACATTATCTTTGGATAACATGGATTTGGCTATTGAGTTCACTAGAAAGGGTTTTTAGATCCGCGAACTTCGAAGTGAAGATGAGGTCCTGTTGATTGACCAGTGTTACCAGATTTGGCAATAGTTTCACCTTTGCCTACATTTTCACCTTTGTTAACGAGGATACTGCTTAAGTGTGCATATAAAGTTTGTACGCCATTACTGTGCTTTACAACGATATAGTTACCATAACCTCCATTCCAAGCATCACCTCCGCGTGTAAGTGTTACAACACCACCTAAAGAGGCGTATACAGGTGTTCCTATTGGAGCACCGAAATCTACACCATTATGACCGTGAATACTTTGTGTTTTAACACCACCAGCACCAATAGGTCTCGCCATTGATCCTCCGTTTCCATTTCCTGTTGACTGTTGAGGTTTTTTAATACTACCTGTAACTGTTTTTGTATCAGCAGTAACCTTAACAGGGTTATTAATTTTTCCTCCTGGTATTATTATATTTTCACCAATAACTAGTCTGTTTTCATTTGTTTTGTTGAAATTTATAATATCTCTTTCTGTAACATTAAATTTTACAGCCAAACCACTTATAGTATCACCTGATTTAACCTTGTATGATAAGCCTGATACTGTCAATATAACCAATTTTTGACCTACATTGATACTGCTTTTTGAGTTTAAATCGTTGGCCCATAGGATGGTGTCAATTGATATATTGAACTTATCCGCTATGGAACTTAGATTATCTCCGGAAACAACCTCATATTCTACAATATCACTGTCATTATCCTTCAATTCTATAACATCATCCCCTAAAGATACATCTATGGTGACTGGTATTATATCTATACCTTGTGGGACTGTTACTAATACATCAGTTGACGTATTAATATTTTGACTATTTAAGTTTATTGTATCCAGAAGGATATTATCGATATTTTCATTATTATAACCTTTAATTACAATGGTTTTTTCGTCCAATTTTAAAGCATTAACAGTTATCTTGTCTGGCTTTTTGGTTTTGTTAATATTATCAACTGAAACACTGTTCAAAACACCTGGAAGCAAATCAAGTGTTGATTCTAGGTTTTTGTTTAAATCAAAAATGTACGATTCGGGAGTATAATTACTAGAATCTGCCTTTATTGTGTGATCTATATTAACTTGTACGAACCCTGTAAGTAACCCGGAAAAAATAAGAAAACCAGCTAGTGAATTTGAAGATTTGTATAAAATAGTTTTATCTTAAACGAATAAAATGATTTTTAACCTATATGAATAAATAAGAATAAAACTCATTGCACAGAATATATGTTAGCGTGAATATATATTGTAATCAAGTTGTTTTGTGTGGTATAGTTTTAGCAATATGACTCAAGAAAATCCTTTAAAAATTACACAGAAAGTAGAAAGGCTGGATAAAGAATACGACCTGACAATAAAGAACAACATGATTGATATATATATAGAGCACCTACAGCAAGCCAGTGACTTTGACAATCGAGAGCTTCCATATCTAATAAAAGGAGAAAATCAAGACTCCGTAAAAGATGTCTTAAACATACTTAGGCTGACAAAAGAAGAGAGGGAAGTATTGATAACCATTATGGCAGGAAATGAAGGTACAAGATTTCAAAATTCAAAAGGTGATGACTTAAATATCTTAGAAATAAAGGCATCTATTGAAAAAATTGAAAATGCTCTAGCTTTAAATATAAAACATTTGGAGCAGGAAAAAATAAACCAGCCCAAGATATCGACAGAGACAGTTGTCGAAGAAACAAAACAAGAAGAGATTCAAACAACAGAAAACAAACCTGTGAAAATGACCCTCAACGAAGTACCTGCAGAAAATCCCGTAGAAATAACAGTTGCAGATGAAGTAAAGGACTACAGACATAAATCAATAACCAATAAAATAAGAGATTTTCAAGCCCAATTACTTGAAAATAAAAACAACGATGAGTTGAAGAAAAAAATCGGCGACTATATAGCAGAATATACTCCAAAAATTCAATACAGAATCAACGAAATTAAAAAAGAGGGTGAATCATCGAACATAACTGACCTAGAAAATCCAGAACTAAAGTCTGCAATAAAAAATCTCAACGGATTAAAAAAACTTGAAGGATCACTGTCTACTGAAAATGAGAATCATGTTAAAAAACTTACTTTCAAAAAAATTAAATCAGTATCAGCTCCCACCGCAGCACAAATTGAATCATTAACTCCAAATGCTTTCACTCCAGGTTTTGGTCTTGTAGATAGAGCGGAAGAGAGTACAAACAAAAAAGAATCAGAGGAGGTAGTAATTTCAGAAGGTGAAGCAGGGAATGAAAACAAATATCAAGATGAAGAACCGTATTCATTATATGATTCTTTAATTAGAAACATAATTGCAAATAATGACCATAATGCGCGAATACATTTTATACACGAACATGAGGCATTGGGTAAAAATTTATTACAGGAAATAAAAAATAAAAAAGATAGCAAGGAGGATGCAATGGTTGTAGATGAGTTTATCAGCAAACATCAAAAAAATATAAAATCCTTAATCGATCTAGTGACAGCTCACGGGTCTGAACAAGGGGACGTATTACTAAGGATATTAAGAGAAGATGTTGATGGTCTAAACAAACATAAATCAACATACATAAACGCAGAAGCTAAGATAGAAAAAGAAGATG
>JAYSOO010000002.1:0-2497 GCA_043722755.1 Candidatus Parcubacteria bacterium | reverse complement strand
CCTCATCAAACCTCTAACCTGCCACTTTGTCGTATATCTTCCCAAAGATATACGCAAACTCGAACTCGAACAATCCCCACCCAAAGCTTCAACAGATATAGACTTACTGTCCTCTTTTTTATTTTGACAAGTTGTACCTGTTGAGACTTCATATCCGACCTTGTCGAGTTTGAAAAGTAAAAATTCTGCATCTTGATCAGAAAAACAAATATTTATATTATTTACGATTCTTTTTTCCTGAAGAATGGAGCCATTGATAGAAACATTTTTCATTTTTTCTATTTTTGAATATATATATTGTTGCAATTTATATAATCTTTTTATTTCTTTTTGTTTTTCTTCAGCGATTATTTCTAATGCCTTAACCATTCCTATTATTGCTGGCAAGTTTTCAGTTCCTGGTCGCATACCATATTCTTGATCACCACCAAAATACACTGGGTTTATCAAAGTATTTCTCTTTATATATAAAATACCCACGCCCTTAGGTCCATAAAACTTGGAAGCGTCATAAGAAACAAGGTCAACACCCATCTTATCAAACCGCATAGATAAATAGCTTACAGCCTGACACGCATCAGTGTGTAAAAGTGGATATCCATCACTTCTCTTTACCTTTCTTACAGATGAAGCTATGTCTTTTATAGGCTGTATAGACCCTATTTCATTGTTAACCAACATAATCGAAACAAGTATAGTGTTTTTGTTTTCGATCAATTGTTTTTTCAATTCTTGTAAATCTATCAAACCGTCATTATTTATTTTTATTTTTGAAAATGTAATTTTATTTTGCTTTTTTAAATTTTCAACAATATTATATAAAGCTGGATGTTCTATTTCAGAAATAATAATATGAGGTTTTTCTGTATAATCATAGTTTTTATTTTCATACCACTTATCAACCACACCTTGCACAGCTATATTATTTGACTCTGTTCCTCCACTGGTAAAAACTATCTCATTTTCATGAACTGAGTTTAAGGATATGTCTGACAATATATGAGCAATTTTTTTTCTCGAATCTTGCAACATTTTGCTCGCAAATACCCCGTTTACATACAATCCACCTGGATTATAAAACATGGCTTTTGAGACCTCGTGCATCACTCTCAAAACACGAACGTCAATTGGGGTTTGAGATGCATAATCGAAGTATTTTTTTGGATACCCTTTTATGAGATATCCTTTTTTGATGAATTGGCTAAATGTCGAAATCATATTGATAATATTGTATTTTTTTAAAAAAAGTGTATATTTAATATACTATGATAAGTGATAAAAATCAAAATGAAGACAGTGCATTTGGAGGGGTTTTCGGCAATGCTTTTGGCAGTATTTTCGGTGACGACAAAGTTGAGGACAAGAAAGTGGACGAAAAAGATACAAAAAACAAAGGAAAAGGCAAGAAAGCTGTTGTAAAAGAGACTGTTGTAATAGCACCTAGAACAAGTTCTAGAACTTTTGCCGTGAGCAAAGAAGTTGAGGATAAGAGAGTGACTAAGATCGATGATCAAAATAATTGGTTTGAGAACGCATCTAAATTTTACGAAAACAAAAACAAACAAGAAGCAAAACCAGAGGATAAAAATGCTGAGGAAGCAAAAGCAGAGCTGAGATTGGAGACAAAAAATGAAACAAAACCTGAAGTTAAATATTCGCCAACATCATTCAAGTCAAAGATCATCACAAAAGAAGAGAAAGCTGAAATACAAAAGAAAGAAGATGAAAAGAAAAAAATAGAAGAGAGAGGCATAGCATTTGCAAAAACTTTCATCAACAAAAACAAAGATATAGCTTCAACATCAAGACCGAGCACTTCACCAAACAGATTTGCAAAAAAGGATGCTCCTAAAGCTGAATACATTCCATATTATAAAAGACCTAGAACACCTAAGGTTAAAAAAGCAGCTACACCCCGAACGCGCGTAAGTGGAAAATCAAACAACCTCGTTAAGACAATACAAGTATTGGAAGGATTAGATATCAGACAAAAAAATCCTGTTGTTATTATCATGGGTCATGTTGATCATGGCAAGTCTACTCTTTTGGATTACATCAGAAAATCAAATACAGCCGACCGTGAAGTTGGAGGTATCACACAAAAGATGTCAGCATACGAGATCAATCATCAGAGTGGAAAAATAACATTTCTGGACACCCCAGGACATGAATCTTTCACCACCATGCGTGACCGCGGAGCAAAGTCAGCTGATATCGCAATACTTATAGTTTCTGCAGAAGATGGTGTTAAACCTCAAACACTTGATGCATTAAAATCTATTCAAGACGCAAACGTTCCCTTCTTTATAGGAGTATCCAAGATCGACAAGGCTGGAGCTGATCTAGAAAAGACAAAGCAATCATTGGCTGAAAACAATATCTTCGTTGAAGGATATGGTGGAGATATTTCTTTCATTCCTTTCTCAGGCAAGACAGGAGAAGGCATTGATGATTTATTGGATATGATCCTGCTTATGACTGAGGTAGCCGACATCAA
>JAYSOO010000001.1:0-2517 GCA_043722755.1 Candidatus Parcubacteria bacterium | reverse complement strand
ACTTTAGCCGGACTAAAATTAGATGATGAACCAGTTCATAAAAATTGCCCCAATACAGCAAACTTAACATTGGTCTCAACAATATCTGGTGATGATGCTGTTGTAAAATATGAATTTGTTCAACCATTTGATACTGCAAATGGGTATATCCAAAAAACTGTATATGATGCGATGGGCAATATGATTGGGAGTTATAGCATAACGGATAAAATTAATGTGAACATAGATGATATTAGTTTTAGTGTAAAAAACCCAAATGCTTTAGACTGTGATGCTGTATCTGAATGTGAATACGGTCAGCCCTCAGTCTTTGTTGTCATAAAAGGTAAGGCTGGTAATCAAACTATTGAAGTATCAAAATTTTACGTTCAAACTTTTATTTCTCAAAGATTAATAAATATAACCGACTTTAAGGATAACAATTAATCATATGAAAATGACTTTATTTAAAAAAAATAAAAACCACAAGAGTACTTCTATTTTGCCATCGCAAAAAGGTTTTACACTGCTTGAGACATTGGTCGCTATATTTATTTTAACATTGTCTATAACAGGTCCTGTGTACATAGCTTCGGTTGCATTTCACAATACGATAGATAGTCGTGACAATATTTCTGCTCAATATATTGCTGAAGAAGTTATTGAAGTTATTAGAAACAAAAGAGACAAAAACACATTAACTAGCAGTAACAATTGGTTGCAAACCATAACTGACGATGCAAATTGCTCCAATGGTAGAGATGAATCAACTAATAAATGCGTGATGATCAGAAATAACAATGACTATACTTTTGAAGCTTGTTCGGTTGTATATGATTGTCCTAATATTTCTTTGGATGTGTCAGAAGGAAATCAGGGTGCGGTGTATGGAAAGAGTGATGTTCCAACCCTGTCAAAGTTTACACGAGAGTTTTATTATGAGATTTATGGGAATGGTGAAATAAAGCTAACTGTAAATATCAAATGGGAAGATAAGGGTCGTCCCAAAATGTACACTTTGGTAGAAAGGCTGTATTCTGTTGAATATAGGCAATTCTTTAAGCCTGAGACTGTCATTTAATTAAATGAACTTATAAAAATTATGTTTAACATATTAAAAAAAATAAAAAAACTAAAAAAGAAAAACGGGTCAAAAGGAATTACCCTTGTGATAGCAATCACTGTCATGACACTCTTACTGTCTGTATCTTTTTCAATATCAAATATAGTTTTAAGACAAATCAGGATTACAAATACCAACAACGCATCGAAACCTGCTTTTTTTGTAGCCGACTCTGCTGCTGAATGCGCATTTTACTACGATACTCTTGTGATAGATAATCAAAATGGTAAAAATATAAATAAGGACTTTGCAACCTCTGTTTTTGGATCAGAAGATATTAATACTGCTAATAATAATATTCTGTGCGGCGGTAACCGTCCACTAGATGTGAATAAATCTCAAACAAATATTGGCGAACAAACTGTCACTTTGACCACTTTTGATGTGAACTATGGGGATGTATGTGCCAAAGTCGAAGTTACCAGAACGGAACTTGACACAAAGATAAGCTCTCGCGGTTACAATACCGGTTTAAATGAAAATAAAACAGGTTGTGACCTGTCAAATATCGACAAAAGAAGGTTGGTGGAAAGAGGTTTAACTATCACGTATTAATGCTATATTATAAATATGTCTAAAGATATATTTGCCCGTATCCAAAAGCTCCGATCTCTTATAGATAAAGAGCGATACCACTATCATGTGCTTGATATTGAAGGTATTTCTCCTGAAGCCTTAGATTCTCTTAAAAAAGAGCTGGTAGATTTGGAGAAAAAATATCCCGAGTACTATGATGCAAATTCTCCAACACAAAGGGTGGCCGGCAAGGCGCTAGAAAAATTCGCCAAGATTGAGCACAAGGTGCGTCAATGGTCGTTTGGAGATGCCTTTAGTGAGAAAGATATTGTGGATTTTAATGAGAGAGTTAATCGTTTTTTGAAAAATGATTTACAAAAGAAAGTTGAGTATGTCTGCGAATTAAAAATAGATGGATTAAAAGTCGTTATTGAATATCAAAATGGATTGCTTCACAAAGCGGCCACAAGGGGAGATGGATTGATCGGAGAAGATGTGACTCATAATATTCGCACGATACACTCTATTCCTCTAAAACTGGATCACGATATAAATATCATCGTAGAAGGTGAAGTTTTAATAACAAAAACAAATTTTGAAAAATTAAATAAAATTCAAGTGAAAAATGACCTACCCTTGTTTGCAAACCCGAGAAACATTGCGGCTGGAAGCATTCGTCAGCTTGATCCAACTATAACTGCCGCAAGAAATCTCGATATGTTTATTTATGATATTGCTTTGCTTGATTTAAAAAATGAAAAAAAGCTAAAGACTCCAAAATCTCAGGAGGAAGAACTGAATCTTTTGAATGATTTGGGGTTCAAGGTCAATCCTCATTTTAAAAAAGTTTCTGATATAGACGATGTCATCAAGTATTGGCAACATTGGCAAAATGTATA